>NZ_JAGPYA010000005.1:0-185723 GCF_018070245.1 Micromonospora sp. M61
ACGAAACCCGGGACGGTCAACCGCTCGTTGGTCCGATTAGCCCTATTAATACGGCAAGTCCCCCGGTGAAACGGCACCCCCGTGCCGGTCTCCCGGGTGAAGCAACTCACGGCAACCCGGTGGCGGCGCAGTCGCGCCCCACCGCGACCGGCAGGGTGTGAGGAATGAACTCGTACGGCGATCCCAGTTCTGCGCGTGGACGGGCCCAGCACTCGGGCCCCGAGGGCGACCCCGGGCCGGTCGCGGACGACGCATACCGCCGCCCCGGCGGTGACTCCCGCGGGAATGGCTGGTCGGCCCCGGTGGCTGGCACGGCGACCCCGGGCCGCGCTTCGGTGACCCCACGGGCCGCCGGTGGGCGGGCCACGGTGGGCGGATCGGCCTCGGTGCCGCCGCGCGGCGCTGCTGCGGCCGGTTCCGCCTCGGTGGGCTCGGCAACCCCCGGCCGCGCAGGGCGGGCGTCGGTGCCGGTGTCGCCGGCACCGGGTGTGGCCGCCGGACGCGCCGGTGCGGGCCGGGCCTCGGTGCCCGTGTCTCCGGCGCCGGGCGCACCGGCAGGCCGAGCCGTGGTCGGCGCCGCCGCCGTCGGTGCCGCCCCGGCGGGCCGGGCCAGTGTCGGCTCCGCGTCGGTGGGTGGCCGTGCCGCCGTCGCCCGGGCGAGCGTCTCGCCGGTCTCCGGTGGGCCGGGCGGTCCCGGTGGACCGAACGGTCCGGGCCGGGGCGGCCGTGGTGCGGGTGACCCGGGCGCCGCCCGACGGGCGAAGAAGCGCAAGCGGATGAACCTGTTGATCGCCGGTGTCGCGGTCTTCATCATGCTCGCCGGTGCCGGCGTGGTCGGGTTCACCTACTACTCGACCAACGTCGTCATGCCCAACGAGTTGCCGCTGCCGCTGTCCACCACTGTGTACGCCAAGGACGGCAGGACCCAGTTGGCCAAGCTGGGCAGCGAGAACCGCAGCTTCGTCACCATCAACCAGATCCCGTTGCACGTGCAGCACGCGGTGGCGGCAGCCGAGGACCGCAACTTCTACCGGCACTCCGGCGTCGACTACAAGGGCATCGTCCGAGCCGCGTGGAACAACGTCTCCGGCGGTGACAAGCAGGGCGCCTCGACCATCACCCAGCAGTACGCGCGCAACGCGTTCGAGAACCTCCAGGACGACTCGTACGGCCGGAAGGTGAAGGAGGCCATCCTCGCCTCCAAGCTGAGCGAGCAGTACGACAAGCCGGAGATCATGCAGCACTACCTCAACGTGATCTACTTCGGACGCGGTGCCTACGGCATCGAGGCCGCGGCGCAGACGTACTTCAACAAGGCGGCGAAGGACCTGACCGTGGGCGAGGGTGCGGTGCTCGCGGCGGTCATCAAGCAGCCGGTGCCGAGCGAGACCCACCAGGGGTTCGACCCCGCGGTCAACGCGACCGACGCCAGGTCACGGTGGGACTACGTGATCGCCGGCATGAAGAAGGAGGGCTGGCTGGACGCCCCCGGGCAGCCCGCTTCGCCCACCGAGTACCCCAAGGTGCCGGCGCCGAAGAAGGGCGGGAACGGGTTCGGTGTCGACAGCCCGAAAGGCAACGTCATCAACTACGTCCGCCAGGAGATGGACGCGATGGGCCTCTGCTCCGACAACGGCGCGGAGGGCAAGACGAGCTGCGTGGACGCGCTGCGCGACGGCGGCTACCGGATCACCACCACCATCGACCCGAAGCTGCAGACCGCCGCCGAGAACACCGCCATGCAGTCCAAGAAGGGTTCCGAGCTCAACGACCAGCCCAAGAACCTGATGGCGGCGGTGGTGTCGATCGACCCGTCGAAGGGTCGCGTGCTCGCCTACTACGGCGGTGACAGCGGCGCCGACTTCGACTACGCCGGCAAGAACACCGACAAGAACGGTGACCTGACCGGTGGACACCAGCCGGGCTCGTCGATGAAGGTGTACACCCTGGCCGCCGCGATCGAGGCCGGCATCTCGGTCAAGTCGCACTGGGACCCCACGCCGTACAAGCCCGAGGGCTCCGATGTCGCGATCGGCAACGCCGGCCGTACCAACCTCAAGTGCGGCAAATACTGCACCCTCGAAGAGTCGACGATCCAGTCGTACAACGTGCCCTTCTACTGGGTCACCAAGGAGCTCGGCGCCGCCAAGGTCGTCGACATGGCCCGCAAGGCCGGCGTGACCACCATGTGGGGCGTCGACCCGCCGCAGGCCTTCGACCTGTCGAAGAAGGGGCCGAACCCGTTCGACAACTACACCGGTTTCGGCAAGTACCCGATCACCGTGTTCGACCACGCCAACGCCCTGGCAACCTTCGCCAACGACGGCAAGTACATCAAGGCCCACTTCGTCCTGAAGGTGGAGCAGCAGGACAAGGACAGCGGCAAGTGGAAGGTCGTCGGCAGCGAGCGGATCAAGCCGGAGCAGCGGATTCCCAAGAAGGTCGCCGACGAGGTGACCGCTGTTCTGAAGCAGATCCCGCGCCCCAACAACATCTCGCTGGAAAACGGCCGCCAGGCTGCCGCCAAGACCGGCACCTGGGAGTACGACAAGGACGACAACTCGCACGCCTGGACGGTCGGCTACACCCCGCAGAACGCCACAGCGGTGTGGGTGGGCAGCCGGGACCCGAGGAAGCCGGAGATCCGGCTCGCCAGCGGCAAGGACATTGGTGGTTCGACGCTCCCCGGCCCGATCTGGGAGAAGTTCATGAACACCGCACTCAAGGGCCTGGAGGAGATCCCCCTGCCCAGCGTCACCGGCGAGGGTGACGTCACCAAGGGCAACGGCAAGGAGCCGGTGGCGCTGCCGACCATCCCGGGTCTGCCGGGCGGCCCGACCTGTGATCCGCTGACCGACCCGTTCTGCCCGCGTGTCGGCGGCACCCCGGGCGGCAACCCCGGGGGTAACCCGGGCGGCAACCCCGGAGGCAACCCGGGCGGCAACCCCGGTGGCGGCGGTGGCGGACTACTGCCCGGCCTACCACCCGAGCGAAACTGACCCGCACCGCTTCATGACGCCGCCGCCGGCCGGACGACCTGTCCCGGCCGGCGGCGGCGTTTTCATACCCGGATCTCCGCGCCGGGACGGGACGGACACCCCCGTCGTACGGCAGGATGCCTCTTCATGAGCACCCAGTCGACGCCCGGCATCGACGACGCCGGTACCACCGACCACCCGTCCCGCTCCGACGGGTTCGTCCGCGGCATGTCCAGCGCGATCGGCGGCCCGCTGGGCGACCACGCGACCGCACTGGACCGGCCGGCAGGCCAGGAACGTCGCTTCTGGACCGCGGTCCGGATCGTGCTGGCGCTGGCGTGTCTCACGCTCGCGCTGCACTGGGTGCAGAAGTCCCCCTGCCAGGACGGCGCCTGGCAGAACAACGTCCAGTACACCCGGTTCTGCTACACCGACGTCCTCGCCCTCTACTACGCCGAGGGGCTCAACGAGGGCAAGGTGCCCTACCGTGATCACCCGGTCGAGTACCCGGTGCTGACCGGCTACTTCATGGGGGCGCTGGGCCTGCCGGTGCACGCCATCGGCGAGGGCGACCCGAGCATCAACCAGGCCCAGTGGTTCTACAACCTCAACGCGTTGGTGCTGGGCGCCCTCGCGGTGGCCACCGTGGCGGTGATCCTGGCCCTGCGCCGCCGACGACCCTGGGACGCCGCGTTGTTCGCGCTGGCCCCGGCGCTGCTGCTCACGGCCACCGTCAACTGGGACCTGCTCGCCATCGGGCTGGCCGCCTTCGGTCTGCTGGCCTGGGCTCGGAAACGACCAGCGGTGGCCGGTGTGCTGCTCGGGCTCGCCGGTGCGGCGAAGCTGTGGCCGCTGTTCCTGCTCGGGCCGCTCCTCGTCCTGGCGCTGCGGGCCGACCGGATCCGCGCCGCGCTCATCGCCACCGGCACGGCGATCGCCGCGTTGGTGCTGGTGAACCTGCCGGCCGCCCGGGCATACCCGGAGAACTGGGACCGGTTCTTCGAGCTGAACACCACCCGGCCCATCGACTGGGGCACGCTCTGGTACATCGGCCGCTACCTGGACGGCAAGGTCGGCAACGACGCCGCCCAACTCGGGCCGTTCGAGTGGCTGAACGCCAACATCCCCACCCTCAACACCATCTCGTACGCGCTGTTCGGGTTGGCCTGTCTCGGTGTGGCCGCGCTGACGCTGCGGGCACCGCGTCGCCCGCGGCTGGCGCAGGTCGCCTTCCTGGTGGTCGCCGCGTTCCTCATCTTCAGCAAGGTCTGGTCTCAGCAGTTCGTGCTGTGGCTGCTGCCGCTGGTGGTGCTGGCCCGACCCAAGTGGGGTGCCTTCCTGGCCTGGCAGATCGCCGAGGTCTGCTACTTCGTCGCCTTCTACGGAGAGCTGCTCGGGGCGGCGACCAGCCGTCCGGTCTTCCCGGAGGGGGTGTTCGTGCTGGCCTCGACGTTCCGGCTGACCACCGTGGTGGTGCTCTGCGTGCTGGTCGTCAAGGAGATCCTGCATCCCGAGCGAGACGCGGTCCGGGCGACCTATCCGGACGACCCGGACGGTGGCGTGCTCGACGGCGCACGAGATGCCCCCTGGGTAGACCGCTGGCGCCGGCCCGCCGACAGCGAACCCTCTCGCGAACCCGTCACCACCACCACCTGACCCAAGCTTGACCGCAGCCCGACCACGTCAGGATTTGCGGGGAGCCCGCCCGGCGCAGGGATCAAGCCTGACCGCCCGGAGCCGGGTGGGCTCCCCGCAAATCCGCCTTAGAGATCAGCCATGTCTCAGAGCCGATAAACGACCGCGTCGCCCACGTCCTGCCGGCTGATGCCCAGCGATTCCACCGGCGCGTCGATGGTGATCTCCCACGGAGTGCCCACCACCTGCCCGCGCAGCAACACCACGGAGCGGACCCCGAGCGTGCGCAGGTAGTCGACGCTGGTCTGGTCGGGGAACGACTGGCTCACCCGACGGACGTCATCGAGCTGGCGCGGAGTGAAGCCGCTGCCGCCATTGACCACGTCGGGGAAACCGCTCGTCGACCACAGCATCACGTGCTGGTCCAGGCTCTGGTTGCTCGGCAGCACCAGCAGCGGCCCCTCGGTGGAGCGCATCGCTGCCGGTTGGGTCGGCACCACCGGATGCGGCGTGGTGTTCAGGCCCTCGACGGCGACCAGCAGCAGCGGCAGCAGGGTGGCCGTCCGCAGCCACGGCCCCGGCCACGACGGGATCCGCTGCGCGGTCAACTCACGAACCCGGTCGGTGAGCGCGGTGACCGCGCCCGCCGCGAGCAGACCCAGCAGCAACGTGGTCCACAACATCAACCGACCGGGGGTACGCAGTCCGTTCCAGCCCGGCAGGTGCTCGAAGAGCGGCACGTAGGTGAAGGTGCCGTCGAAGAAGCGGGTGCCCATCGCGAAGGCCATCGTCACCAGCACTCCGGCGAGCAGCAGCAGTCGGTGCCGCAGCCGCCAGACCGAGAAGAACAGCCCACCCGCGGCCAGCGCGTAGAGCACGAACCCGGGCAGCAGGGTCATCTCCGGGTGCCACGGCAGCGCTGCGCGTGCCCCCTCGTGCAACCCACCCCAGATCCGCGACTCGGCCGGTGCCGTCACGAAACCCGACGCCGGCGGCGAGAAGATGCTGATGTCGTCGATGGTCCGCTCGGCGTACGGGTGCAGCTCGGTCACCTTGAAGAACGGGAACGCCATCAGCAGACCCACACCGGCGAAGAACAACCCGCCGAGCAGGTCCGCGAGGAACAACCGGCGACCGAAGGGCACGGCCTGGCCGGTGCGCAGCCGCCGCGCGTAGTAGAGGACGGCGGTGACGATCACCGCGCAGGCCAGGAAGTACGCGAACGGCAACCCGATACCGAATCCGAGGCTGAGCTGCCAGGCCGCCACCAGCCAACCGGCGTAGACCCATCCGTCGTGTCGGCGCTCGGGCCGGTAACCGTGCCGCAGTGACCAGCCGTGCCCGCGGGCCAACATCGCCAGCGCCAACGGGATCCCGCCGTTGGAGAGCACGTGCAGGTGCCCGGCCTGGGCCAGCAGCCACGGCGCGTACGTGTAACTGACGCCGGCGACGGCGGCGCCGATTCGGCCAGCCCCGAGCTGCCGGGCCAGCGCGTACGCCCCGAGCGTGGCAAGCGCGTGCGCCAGCACGAACATGATGTTGTAGCGCAGCACCGCGTCCTCGGGGCCGCTGCCGAGCATCCCGGCGGGGGCGTACCCGAGCAGGGTGTCGGAGAACGCGAAGCTCCACAGCTCGGGGAAGAACGTGTTGGACTGCCACAGGCGCGCCGGTTCAGCCAGCAGGATGTGCCCGGACCAGGCCATCTGCCAGGCCTGCAGGCTCGGGTCCCAGTAGTCCTGCGGGAGCGTGTAGCGGGGATAGCGCAACGTCGGCCACGTCATCAGCACAGCCAGTGCCAACGCGCCGAGGGTGGCCAGGGTCCACTCGTGGATCAGGAACCGGCCGACGGCTCCGCCCGCCCGGGTGACGATGGAGGGCCGCGGCTCCGGAGCGGAGGCGAACGCCTCCCAACGATCGGGGTTGTCCGGCTTGGCCTCATCGGTCTTGGTGTCACCGTCGGGTTTTGCCTGACCGTCGGTCCTGCCCGCTCGCTTGCCCCTGCTCCACCACCTGCGCTTGCCCGATCCTGTGCCCTTGACCGGGACGTCTTCCGAGCCGCCGTCCGTGCCGTCCTTGGCCGGGGCGCCGTCTTTGCCCGCGTTGATCGCGCTGTCGGCCTTGGCGGTGCTGTCGGCCTTGGCGGTATCGCTGGCCTTGACGGTGCCGTCCTTGGCCGGGCTGCTGTCCTTGGCGGTGCTGTCGCTGGTTGCGCTGCCACCCTCGGTGCCGCCCGTGGCCGCGCTGCCCTTCCGGCCGTCGCCCTCACCGGTGGCGGCGTCCCCGGCGGGTTGCTCCTTGGTGCCGCCACCCTTCGAGGGCTGCGGGTCGCCGCTCGTGGTGGCTCCGGTCGTGCCGCCGTCGCTCGACCGCGGCTGGTCGGTGACGGCCCCCGCGATCGGCGCAGTGGTCTCGGCGGTCGGCGCGGAAGTCTTGCCGGAGACGGCGTCGGAGGTGCGATCCGGCTGTGCCGGGGTGCCCGAGGCGGAGGCGGATCGGGTCTCGGCGTCCGTGCCGGTGGGGGTGGGCTGGGCCTTCCCGGTCCCGGGCTGTCCGGTCGTCATGCTGCCGGGCTCGCCGTCCCGAGCTGCTGGCGGAGGAAACCGATGTCCGCTGTCTGGCCCTCCACGCCGCCCGGTGTCTCGACGACCACCGGGGCCCCGGCGGCCCGGATCACCGCGACGACCAGCTCCGGGTCGATCGTGCCCCCGCCCAGGTTGTCGTGGCGGTCCTGACCCGAGTTGAACGCGCCCTTGGAGTTGTTGGCGTGCACCAGGTCGATCCTTCCGGTGATCGCCTTGACCCGGTCGACGAGGCCGAGCAGATCCTCGCCGCCCGCGTACGCGTGGCAGGTGTCCAGGCAGAAGCCGACCTCGTAGTCGCCGATGGCGTCCCAGAGTCGGGCGAGCGCGTCGAGTCGCCGGGCGCACGCGTTGTCGCCGCCGGCCGTGTTCTCGATCAGGACCGGCACGCCGAAGCCGCCGGAGTCGGCCGCGTACGCGAAGGTCTTGCGCCAGTTGTCGAAGCCGACGGCCAGATCGTCTCCGGCGCTGACGTGTCCACCATGGACGATCAGACCCTTGGCGCCGATGGCGGTGGCCGCGTTGGCGTGCCCGAGCAGCAGCTTTCGGCTGGGAATCCGGATGCGGTTGTTGAGGGTGGCCACGTTGATGACGTACGGCGCGTGCACGTACAGGTCAACCTCGGCCGTGCGCAGCTGCTCGGCGTCCTCCCGGGGCTTGGGTGCCTTCCATCCCTGTGGGTCGGCGAGGAAGAACTGCACGGTGTCGGCGGACCGGGCGGCCGCCTCCGCCAGCGGGTCGGTCGAATCGACGTGGGCTCCGATACGCATGCGAGCGAGCCTACGTCGCGACCCCGACGGGCGGGGTGACGGCCGGGGCGGTGTCGCGTGCGGTCGCGTCACCGGACGGACCGACGATCGTTGATGGAATTGAACCGGCGACCAGCACCCGGTGCCGCCAGCGACGCAAGCCCGCAGATGGCGACCGGAGGTCGACGGCCGACAGCGAGGTCACCTCCGCCGTGCGGCCCGGCGTGGCGGAGGGGACCCCTCGCACAGCGATCGCCCACCGATCAAGAATTTCGGCAATTTGTGCTTTTTCCTCCGACAAGGTACGAGTGCCGTTGTATCGTCAGGTAACAACACGATAAAGCTCCGCGGGGCGTCTTCGGTCCAACCTCATCGGTGTGGTCGTTCCTCCCCAGGTCCCACCCAAGGAATGCGGACCAGACGCCCCGCGGCCTCGTAGACGGGGGTCCACCATCGGCCGGATGACGGTCGAATGGGGGCCCCCGTCATCCTGTCCGGGCGCTGACCCGACCACCCCGGGCATGATCGTTCGGACCGGGTATCCTGGTCAGGTTGTCCGCGTCCGGTCGGGTTCCCCTGGCATGTGCGGGCAGCGACACAAGACCTCCTGCCACGGAAGGACCGTGGCCGCTTAGCCCACAGGAGGTGAGCACGTCTTGCGTCACTACGAACTAATGGTCATCCTCGACTCCAGCCTCGAGGAGCGCACCGTCGCACCGTCGCTCGACACGTACCTGAACGTGATTCGGACCGCGGGTGGCTCGGTTGAGAAGACCGACGTGTGGGGCCGCCGGCGCCTCGCGTACGAGATCAACAAAAAGGCCGAAGGCATCTACGCCGTCATCGACCTGCAGGCCACGCCTGCTGCGGTGGCCGAGCTGGATCGTCAGCTCCGGCTCAACGAGTCCGTGCTGCGCACCAAGGTCATCCGACCGGAAATGCGCTAGAGCATCCAACCCCGGTTCGTCCGGATCAGCCTCCGCGACTCTGTCGTACGGCTCTGCGAGCCTGTACGACGAGACGCTGAGTGCGCGAGGAGATGGTCATGGCAGGAGACACCACCATCACGGTCATCGGCAATCTGACCGATGACCCCGAGTTGCGGTTCACCCCCTCCGGGGCTGCGGTCGCCAAGTTCCGAGTCGCTTCGACGCCCCGTTTCATGGACAAGGCGTCGAACGAGTGGAAGGACGGCGAGCCGCTGTTCCTCGCATGCACCGTCTGGCGGCAGGCCGCCGAGCACGTCGCCGAGTCGCTGCAGCGTGGCGCTCGGGTGATCGTGTCGGGCCGGCTGCGTCAGCGGTCGTACGAGACCCGCGAGGGTGAGAAGCGCACTGTCATCGAGCTTGAGGTCGACGAGATCGGCCCGTCGCTGCGCTACGCCACGGCGAAGGTGCAGAAGATGTCCCGCTCCGGCGGCGGTGGCGGCGGCTTCGGTGGCGGCGGTGGCGGTGGCAACCAGGGTGGCGGCGGAGGCAACTTCGACGACCCCTGGGCTTCGGCTGCTCCCTCTCCCTCTCCCGCGCGTGCCGGTTCGGGCACCAATTTTGACGAGGAGCCACCGTTCTAATGGCGCCTAGCGCTCGCGATCGCAAACCAGGAGCACGTGCAACGGCCAAGGCTGCGGCACTGCGCAAGCCCAAGAAGAAGGTGAACCCGCTCGACAAGGACGGGATCGCCTACATCGATTACAAGGACACCGCGCTGCTGCGCAAGTTCATCTCCGATCGCGGCAAGATCCGCGCTCGTCGGGTGACCGGCGTGACCTCGCAGCAGCAGCGGCAGATCGCCCGTGCGGTCAAGAACGCCCGTGAGATGGCGCTCCTGCCGTACACGGCCACCACCCGCTGAGAGGAGGCACCGATATGAAGATCATCCTGACTCAGGAAGTGTCCGGCCTCGGTGCCCCGGGCGACATCGTCGAGGTTAAGGACGGCTTCGGCCGTAACTACCTGCTGCCGCAGGGCTTCGCGATCGCCTGGACCAAGGGCGCGGAAAAGCAGGTCACGGTCATCAAGCGGGCCCGTGGGGCCCGCGAGATCCGCGACCTCGACCACGCCAACGAGGTCAAGGCTCAGCTCGAGGGTCTCAAGGTCAACATGAAGGTCCGCGCCGGCGACGGCGGACGGCTCTTCGGCTCGGTCACTCCGGCCGAGATCGTCGACGCCGTCAAGGCGGCCAGCGGCCCGGTCCTCGACCGGCGTCGGCTGGAGGTGCCCGGTCACATCAAGTCGACCGGCACCTACCCGGTGAAGATCAAGCTGCACCCCGAGGTGACCGCGTCGTTCAACCTGAACGTCGTTCAGGGCTGACGTCCGAAACACCACCACGAAGGCCCGCACCGAGCGATCGGTGCGGGCCTTCGTGCGTACGTCATCTGAGCCCGACCAGGCCCCGGTCGGTGCCCCCTGACCTGCCGGGCAGGTCAGGCGGACGCCCGGTAGGTGCCGCCCTCCCTCGCAGGGCAGGTCACCCGATCGGCTGGCCGGTCACCGCGCTGATCAACACCGTGGAGAGGCCGCCGCCCACCACCGCCGCGGCGAGCGCGATGGTCGCCGAGCGCCACGTCGTACCCACCCGACGCAGCAGCGCTGCCACCACCAGACTGCTCACCAGCGCCAGACCGAAGCGCGGCGAGCCCGCGAGCAGCGACTCCAACGCGCGCGACCGGGCCGATTCGCAGCCACCCCCGCTGATGTCCGTCACACAACCAGCCGGCGCCTGGCTGTCCAACGTCAACAACCAACCGAAGATCAGCATCGCCGGCACCAGGTAACAAGCCGCAGTGAACAGCAATGGCCGGAAGGGCCCGCCCGGATCCGGGTCGAGCAGATCGTCCTCCAGGCGCCGCGAGAAGGCACCGCTGGCCGCCGACTCGACCCGCTGACGCACCGACGCCGCCCCGACCGCAGGCCGGTCCGGCCGACGCCGTGGCGCTCCGCCACGCGGCACCGGCGCACTGCGCGGTCGCGGAGCGGTGTAACCCACCACCGGCGACCTGGGCGCTGACGTCGCCGGATCCATCCACCGGGGGTCGTCATCGGCCAGCCGAGTGCCGGGCCAGAACCCGTCGTCCCGTGCCGGCCAACCCTCCGCGGCCACGGACCGGTCCGAGCGCGGCGGCAGCGTACGGTCCCACTGGTCGTCCTCGATCGCGGACCGCTCCCACTGGCCGGTGCGGTCGGACCGCTCCCAGCCACCGACGCTCTCCACGGCCGACCACTGCCCGCTCAGATCCGTCCCGTCCGCCCCGGCGGCCGGCGGCCACGCGTGCACGCCCGAGGCATCCCAGGGATCCACAGCGGGCGGGTACGACGGCTCGGGCTCAGCCACCCGGTCGGACCCGCGCACCCACGGGTCGGCCGCCGGACGGGACCAGGACTCCTCGGCCGCACGGCGGCTACGCCGGGTGGGGCGGCTCACGTCCGGTTCAGGCGCGGGCTCGCTCGGGGCGGACTCCAGATCCCCGCCCGACCAGATCACCTGAGGACGGCCAGCGGGGGCGCGGCGGGGGCGACGGTCCTGGATCGCACCGGAGACCGGCTCGTCCTCCCCGGCGTCGGCGCGTCGACGGCCGGCGTATCCCTGGTCCTGCGGGCGGTCGAGCGTCCACTCCCGAGTGTGGTCGGAGTCCGGGCCGGCACCGATCGCCGCCTGTTCGCGCCAACCCGCCTCGCTGCGCCGACCTCGGCCGCTCGGCGCCTCGGCAGAGCGTCGGCCAGGACCGGAGGTGGGCCGCTCGCGTTCGTCCTCGTCCGGTGCCGCGTGACGCCCGCCGCCGTCAGCGTGCCGGACACCCGACTCCAACGCCCACCGGGGCAGGTAGGCGTCGACGGGCTCGTCCTGGCCCCGGTCCAGTGCACGCCGCCGACTGGAGGTGCGGTATCGCCCATCCTCGTCGTACGGGTCGACCGGAACGGACGCCGCGCGTTCACCCCACGAGGCGGTCGGCTGGCGCTCGCGCGGGCTGCCATCCCCGCGTCCCCAGTCCCGGTAACTCACGGCCGGAGTGTGACCCTTCTGAACCGAAAGCGGAATCCGCTGTCCAGGTGTAGCCGTTCGCTGGAGATAGTACGGGACGATCGTGTCACAGGCCCGACCGAAATATCTTCCTCCACAGGCTGGGGAGCACGTTTCCGCAGGTCAACGAGTTATGACGAAGAATTCCCCAACAGTTTTCCACAGGCTGTGCACACGCCGCGCACATGCTGTCCCCCGGCATCCACAGGTTGTCCCAAGGCTCGTCCACCGGCGTTGTTGAGTCTCTGACCTCGGGGTCCGTATGGTTGGCCCTCGACCGCCGGCGCGATGGCCCCCGATCGACCGGCCCGGTCGGACGGAAGTGTCGCACCCCAGCGGTAGAGCTGGAATCAGATCCGGCGCAGTGGAGGGGGGACCCGTGTCGGTCACCGACGACATGCGGGCAGAGTCACGCTCCGGCGGAGGCCAGCCACCTGCGCCGCGGGACGGCCATTTCGACAAGACTCCGCCCCAGGACGTTGCCGCCGAGCAGTGCGTCCTCGGCGGCATGCTGCTCTCCAAGGACGCCATCGCCGACGTCGTCGAGATCCTCAAGACCAACGACTTCTACCGGCCGGTGCACGCCACCATCTTCGACATCATCCTGGACATCTACGGCCGGGGTGAGCCGGCCGACTCGATCACCGTCGCGGCGGCGCTCGCCGACTCCGGCGATCTCGTCCGCATCGGTGGCGCGCCCTACCTGCACACCCTCATCGCCAGCGTGCCCACCGCCGCGAACGCGGCCTACTACGCGCGGATCGTCAGCGAACGGGCGGTGCTGCGCCGCCTGGTCGAGGCCGGCACCAAGATCGTGCAGTTGGGCTACGGCACCGCCAGCGGCGGCAGCCGCGACGTGGACGACGTCGTGGACCTCGCCCAGCAGGCCGTCTATGACGTCACCGAACGCCGGGTCAGCGAGGACTTCGCGATCCTGGCCGACATGTTGCAGCCCACGCTGGACGAGATCGAGGCGGTGGGGGCGACCGGCGGCATGATGACCGGCGTGCCGACCGGCTTCAGCGACCTGGATCGACTGCTCAACGGCCTGCACGCCGGCCAATTGATCATCGTGGCAGGCAGGCCGGGTTTGGGCAAATCGACCGCTAGTATGGACTTTGCCCGAAATGCCGCGATTCGCGCCAACCAGGCCGCCGCGATCTTCTCGCTGGAAATGAGCAAGGTCGAGATCGTCATGCGACTGCTCTCCGCCGAGGCGCGGGTGCCGCTGCACGTGTTGCGCAGCGGGCAGCTCTCCGACGACGACTGGACCAAGCTGGCCCGATGCATGGGTGAGATCAGCGAGGCGCCGCTCTTCGTCGACGACACGCCGAGCATGAACCTGATGGAGATCCGCGCCAAGGCTCGACGGCTCAAGCAGCGGCACGACCTCAAGATGATCGTGGTCGACTATCTCCAGCTGATGACGTCGCCGAAGCGCACCGAGAGCCGCCAGCAGGAGGTTGCGGACCTGTCCCGTGGCCTGAAGCTGTTGGCCAAGGAGGTCGAGTGCCCGGTCATCGCGGTCAGTCAGCTGAATCGTGGCCCCGAGCAGCGCACGGACAAGCGACCTCAGCTGTCCGATTTGCGGGAGTCTGGCTGCCTCACGGCCGAGACCCGAGTGGTTCGAGCGGATGACAATACGGAGATCACGCTCGGTGAACTGTTATCCAACAACGCTAGGGACATCCCGGTCTGGGCGTTGGACGAGAGCCTTCGCTACACGCCCCGCACCATGACCCACGTCTTCCCAAGCGGCACCCGCGAGGTGTTCCGGCTGACCCTCGCATCAGGCAAGCAGATCGACGCCACGGCGAACCATCCCTTCCTCGCGTTCACTGGATGGGTGCCGCTCGGTGAGCTGTCGCCCGGAGATCGCATCGCCACGCCACGTCACCTACCTCCGCCAATGGCCACCCGCCCGTGGGCCGACGCGGAGGTCGTGATGTTGGCGCACCTGTTGGGCGACGGATCCTTCGTGCGGCGCCAACCCATCCGATACGCGAGCTGTGATGAGCTGAACCTTCAGGCCGTGTCGGAAGCGGCGAAGCACTTTGGGATCTCTGCTGTCCGTGACGACTACGCAGCCGCGAGGGTGACGACCCTTCGGCTGCCTGCGCCCTATCGGCTGGCACGCGGCCGGCGAAACCCCATCGCGGCTTGGCTGGACGACTTGGGTCTCTTCGGCCTGAAATCACACGAGAAGTTCCTTCCGTCGACCATTTTCAGCCTGCCCAAGGAGCAGATCACCACCTTCCTGCAGCACCTGTGGGCCACGGACGGCTCAGTGACCGTGAACAGCTCGGGTCGCGGGGGGCGTGTCTATTTCGCATCCACTAGTCGACGCCTACTTGAGGACATCTCTCGGCTGCTCCTGAGGTACGGGATTACGGCGCGGCTGAGGGTTGTACCAGTCGTGGGGCACCGCCCTCAGTACACGCTCGACATCTCCGGGCGTGACGACCAGTTGAGGTTCCTGCGCGAGATCGGCGTCTACGGGCAGCGGTCGGAGGGCTGCGCTGCTCTGCTTACCGCGTTGGAGTCGACGGAGAGCAACACCAACGTCGACACTGTGCCGCGAGAGGTGTGGACCAGAGTCAAGGAGATTCTGGTGGAGCAGGGCATGACTCACCGTGAGTTCGCGAAGGCCATCGGCACCCAGTTCTGCGGCAGCACCCTCTGGAAGCATGCGCCCAGCCGCTCCCGGCTGGCGGCGATCGCCACCGTCCTCGACGCGGCCGACCTGGACCTGCACGCGACCAACGACATCTTCTGGGACTCGATCGTCACTATCGAGTCGATCGGTGAGCAGGAGGTGTTCGACGCGACCGTCTTGGGGACGCACAACTTCATCGCCAATGGCATTGCGACCCACAACTCGATCGAGCAGGACGCCGACGTTGTGATCCTGCTGCACCGTGACGACTACTACGACAAGGAGTCGCCGCGAGCCGGCGAGGCGGATTTCATTGTTGCCAAGCATCGAAATGGACCAACCGACACCGTGACGGTGGCAGCGCAGCTGCACCTGTCCCGTTTCGTGGACATGGCCATCGGCTGACCGGTGCGACGACCCGCCGTCGGTCAGCCGAGCAGCGGAAACCAGCCCGCCGACTCGCCCAACTCCAGCCGGTCCCGTTCGGTGAGGGGCACGCGCCCGGTGGCCTTCAGCAGGAAGTCGTGGTCGTCCCAGGCGGTGGGGCGGACGGTGTCGTCACTGAGCAGACCGTCCATGGTCGCCACCGCGACTCGTACCGCCAGTGGGCCGGGCGGGGGTGCGCCGGGCAGGTCCACGGTCAGGTCCAGGTGATGCACGACGGCCTCGGTGGTCAGGGTCGCGAGGAAATCCGGTACGCGCAGCACGTGCCCCTGCGTGGTCACGTACCCCTCGGGGTCGGCTGACGCCGCAGCGCGGACCGCCGCCGGGGCGGTCTCCTGCCAGAGCCGGACGATCCCGGTGGGACGGTCGAAGGCGGCGGCCGATCGGCGGACCCACCAGGCGTGCCGAGTGGCGTTGTCATCGCCGCCGGGGAAGTCGCGCCAGTAGCTCACGTCGTCGACGTCGGCGGGGCCGTCGACGGGGCTGGCCAGTGCGACCAGTGCCCGTTGGGCGTCGCCGAGCACGTGCAGCAGCAGGTCGGCGATGAGCCAACCCTGGCAGCGGGTGGTTCGTTGCAGGCCGGCGTCGTCCAGGCCGTCGACGGCAGCGGTGATCCCGTCGTACGCCTGGGCCAGCGCCTCGTCCGGTCGGATCACGGTCATGCGAATCACCCTGGCATGGACGATCGCGCCCCGCCAACCATCGATGGGGTGGGCGGTGTGCCCGGGCCGACACGTCGATCGACCCGGGCGGAATGTCGGCTCTGGGCTCAGCCGAACATGTCGTCGAGGAAGCCCTTGCGCTTCTTCTGCCGGTAGTGCCCGTGGTAGCCGTGGTGCTGTTGCTGCTGGTGGCCGTACGCCGGCTGCGGCGGATAGCCGTGGGCGGGCGGGGGCGGCGGGACCGCACCGTAACCGGGCGGGGGCGGCGGGGGCGGGTAGCCGGCCGGCTGCTGGGCAGGCTGCGGCGGCGCACCGGCGCTCTGTTGGCGGCTCCAGTTGGCCTCCGCCTCGAACAGCTTCTCCAACTCGCCGCGGTCCAGGAAGATGCCTCGGCATTCCCCGCACTGGTCGATGACGACGCCGCTGCGCTCGTATTGGCGCATTTCTCCGTGACACTTGGGACAGGTGAGACTACTCATCGCCCGACGGTACCTGGTGGACCTAGGCAGTTGCTGTGAGCGCCTCGGTGACTTCCTCGTCGGACACCTCGTGGAAGTCGTCGTAGTAGACGCTCACCGCGCCGAAATCCGCTGGGCGTTGGGCGCAGATGACCTGGTCTGCCTCGGCGGCGAGTAGTTCGTAGGCTTCCTGCGCGCCGACCGGGACCGCGACCACGACGCGGTGTGCCCCGAGTTGGCGGACGACCTCCACGGCGGCGCGGGCGGTCGCGCCGGTGGCCAGGCCGTCGTCGACGATCACCGCGGTATGCCCGGTGAGGTTCAATTGCGCGCGACCGCCCCGGTAGAGGCGTTCCCGGCGTTCGAGTTCGGCTTGTTCTCGACGGCTGACCTCGGCGATGTCGTCGCTGCTGAGTCGGCTGGCGACCGCGTCGTTGAGCACCTGGACGCCTCCCGGCCCGAGCGCGCCGAAGGCGACCTCCCGGGCCCACGGCATGCCGAGCTTGCGGACGACCAGCACGTCCAGTGGTGCGCCGAGTCGTTCGGCGACGACCCGGGCGACGGGCACGCCGCCGCGGACGAGGCCGAGGACGACGACGTCGGGTTCGCCGATGAGCGCGGTGAGCCGGTCGGAGAGCACCCGGCCGGCGTCGGCCCGGTTGCGGTACGTCGTCATGTCTTCAGGTCTACGCCCTGACGCGTCGTTCCGCCCGCCAGTTACGCGGAAGTGGCCCGACCGGGCAGGTGGTCGGGGACCGGGGTCGGCGGTGTGTCGACCGGGCGGTGCAGGGCAGGTGCCCAGGTGAGCAGGGCGAGCGGGTAGAGCAGGTAGCCGAAGCGGGTCGAGGGCATCAGGGCGATGGCGACGAGCAGCCCGTACCCGCAGATGAGCGCGGCGGCGACGGCGGTGCGGGGCGGGCGGCGGGCGAGTCTGACGGCGATGGCCACTCCCGCCGCGACCAGCAGTGCGGCGGCGATCAGCCGGCCGGCGGGCAGTGCGGTGGCGATCAGGTAGCCGGGGAACGGGGACTGTGCGGGGCTGGTGACCAGGCCGTGGCCGAGGGGGAAGCGCAGCACGTTCTCGGTCAGCGCGTCCCGGTCGACCAGCATGGCGGGCAGGAGTGCGGCGACGGGCAGGCCGATCGCGCCGGCGGCGACCCGGGTGCCGGCGCGCCGGGTCAGACCCCAGACGATCAGGACCAGGGCGATCGGCCAGGCGAACAGCTTCAGTGCGCCGGCCAGGCCGACCGCGAGGCCGGCCCGGCCGGGTCGGTCGGTGGCGGCGAGTGCGAGGGCCAGCAGGCAGAGCGCGAGTACGGGCAGGTCGTCGCCGCCGGTGGCGAGGGTGAGGGCGCAGATCGGCAGTACGGTGGCGGCCTGCACGCCGCGCAGCAACGCGGCGTCCCGGCGGTGGCGCGTGTCGACCTGGTGGGTGGCGGTCGGTGTTCTGCGCAGGGCGGCCACGGCCAGGGCGAGCGCGAGTGCGGTGCCCACCGCGAACCAGACCCGGGAGTCGGTCCACCAGGTGTCGGCCAGGGCTCTGGGCAGGCCGAACATCGCCATGCCGGGCTGGTATGGGGTGTAGCCCATGAGTTGTTCGCCGGGTGGCAGGGCGGCTATCGCGTCGGGCCCGAGGTACGGGGTGCCGTGCTCCAGGAGGCGGGTGCCGGCCTGTTCCACGACCAGCACCTCCTCCTGGGCCCGGTCGGTGCGTCCGCCGGCCCGGTCGATGCTCTGCCAGAGCAGGGGCAGCAGTGCGGTGCCCGCCCAGGCGAGACCGGTGACCGCCCAGCGGGCCGGCAGCCCGACCAGGGGTGAGGTCGGTGAGCGCCGACGCAGCAGGAGTTGGACGAGCGCCACCAGCGTCGCGGCCAGGTATCCGACGGCGGCGACGGCGCCCCACGCCCGGTGCGGCAGCAGGGTCGACGTGAGCGCGGTGATCGCGGCGAAGGCGGCCGAGGCGGCGTAGAGGCCCAGGTCGAGGGCGAGTCCGCCGCCAGCGGCGTCGAGCGTTCGCCAGTGCCAGCGACGGCGGCGGGCGGTCGGGTCGTCGGCGATCACGGCGCCAGTCTGGCAGACCGGCCTGCGGCGGCACCTGGCCGATGTTGGGTCAGGCGGGCAGGTGCGGGAGGCGGTCGGGGCGGGAACGGCCGGTCTGGCGGCGGTTCTGGCTCAGCCGGATCACCGCGCCGGCGTCGTGCAGTGGCGCGGCCAGGGTGCCGGGTCGGCCGCCCGAACCGCGCTGCATCGCCGCGAGCAGGGTGCCGGCCGGCATCGGTCGGGCGAACAGGTGGCCCTGGCCGGCGACGCAGCCCAACTCCCACAGGGCCCGCCGCTGCGGTTCGCTCTCCACGCCCTCGGCTACGACGTCCAGGTTGAGGCTGCGGCCCAGGTCGAGGGTGGAGCGGATGACGGCGGCGGCCTCCGCCGAGCTCTCCATCGTCGTCACGAAGCTCCGGTCGATCTTCAGCTCGTGCACGGGGATGCGGGAGAGCAGCGAGAGTGACGAGTAGCCGGTGCCGAAGTCGTCCAGCGCCAGCCGGACACCCTCGTCGCGGAGCCGGCTGAGCACCCGGTCGACGACGTCGAGCTGGCTGAGGGTCAGCGTCTCGGTCAGCTCCAGCACCAGCCGGTCCGGCGGCAGGTCATGGGCGCGCAGACGGGCCAGCACCGAGCCTGGGAACCGCGCGTCGAGCAGGCTGCGCGGGGACACGTTGACCGCGACGGGGACGTCGAAGCCAGCGTCGCGCCAGTTGGCCGCCGCGATCAGCGCCTGGTCGAGGATCGCCTCGGCGAAGGCCGGCAGCAGGCCCGAACGCTCCACGGCCTCCAGGAATCGCAGTGGGTCGATCATGCCGTGGGTGGGGTGGTGCCAGCGGGCCAGCGCCTCGGCGCTGGTCACCTCGCCGGTGCCCAGGTCGACGATCGGTTGGAAGTTGACGACGAATTCGTGGTCGGCGACCGCCCGGGGCAGGTCGCCACCGAGGGTGAGGCGGCCAAGGTCGGCGGTGTCCCGGGTCGGTGCGTACGTGGCGATCCGCTGCCCGGCTCGCTTGGCCTGGTACATGGCGACGTCGGCGCGGCGCAGCAGCTCGGCCATGCCACCGCTGGACGGGGCGACGGAGATTCCGCCGCTGGCCTCGACGCTGATCCGCATGCCGTCCAGCTCGAACGGCTCGTGCAGGGCGGCGAGCAGGGTCTCGGCCCGGTGTGCGGCGACCGCCGGGGCAGGCAGCCCTCGCAGGAGTACGGCGAACTCGTCGCCGCCGAGGCGGGCCACCAGGTCACTCGCCTGGGCCGCACCGCGCAACCGGTCGGCGACCTGCACCAGCACCTGGTCGCCGGCTGCGTGCCCCAGCGTGTCGTTGACCTCCTTGAAGTGGTTGAGGTCGATCAGCACCAGCGCGGTCACCCCGTCGGCGTGCCGGGTGCTCAACTGCTCGGTGCCCTCGTCGAGGAGGTGTCGGCGGTTGGCGAGGCCGGTCAGCGCGTCGTGCGCGGCGGCGTACGCGTGCTCGTCGGCGACCCTGGCCAGCTCGGCGTACGCCTGGGCGTTGCGAACGGCGGTGCAGAGCGCGGAGGCGAAGGTGCGCAGGGTGTACTGCTCCCGCTCGGAGAGTTGCACCGGACCGCGGAAACGCAGTCGAAGTATGCCGACGTCGACGGTGCGGTCGTGTCCTTCCAGCGGTGCGGGGACGATGGTGCCGTCCACCTCGGCGGGCGTGCCGATCGGGCCGTCGAAGGTGATGCCGCCGGTGCCACCGCGGACGGTGCGGCCGCCGAGGCGCAGCTCGATCTCGACCTCGTCGGCGGAGAACAACTCGGCGGCCTGGGTGACGGCGGTGGTGAGGACGGTGTCCAGGTCGACCACGTTGAGCGCGTCGGTGGTGCGGGCGAGCCGCTGCCACGCCTGCTGTTCGGTCCTGGAACGGATTCTCGTGGAGTAGCCCAGGTGCAGGCTGAGAACCAGGGGCGGAATGACCAACAGGAGTTTGAAGTTCGCGTCGAGGATCAGCAGCGTGCAGACCGCCACGACGAACCGTACGGCGAAGCCGGCGAGTCGGAGGTCGAGGTTGGTCCGGAACTGCTTTGCGATCTTGGTGCCGGAAGCCAGCGCGATGACCGGGATGGCCAGCAGGTCGTCCAACAGCGCCGCAACCAGGTACGAGGCAGCTACCGGCACGATCAGTGCGACGGTGTTCTCGGGTGGCCAGGTCCAGGTCGTCATTGCCAGCGTGATGCCGGCACCCCAGGCCACGATGACGTTCTTGCCCACACTGAAGGCCATCTTGATCGGCGGCAGCCGGAGCGAGGCGAACGTGATGCCCACTGCGGTGCAGAGGACCACCGACTGGGCCGGAGCGATGGCGAGGCCAATGATGATCGCGGCCTCGGTCCAACTGATCGAGTGGGTGGTGGACCGGATCCGCACCCTTGCTTTGACCAGAGTTCCCAGGGCGATTGCGACGGTGAGTACGACGAGCACCGCGATGTCGGTCGGCGTGGCGGTCACCGCCGAGCGCGCTGCGACCGGTAGTGAAGTGGCCGTGATGAGGATTGCTACAACGACGACGAGACCGACGAGCAGCCGTAGCCGCTGATCGGTCTCAATCTCTCGTCGCTGAGGAAGGGTCATGCCACTCCCGAAGGACTGCCTCTGCCGTGCTCGTAGCCTACCGTCCGGGGCTCGTGCACGTCCCCACCCGAGGGGTCAGTTCCACTCGCTGCCGCGCATCGCGTTGCCCCCTTCTCGCTGAGCCAATTCGAGGACCTACCCAAAGTGGAGGTCTTCCTTGGAATGGCAGCTTAAGAGAAGGATCGGCGGGTTAGAAGAATTAAATGTCGGTATGCGCAACATTAGCCAAGTTGGAGGTTTTTTGTGACGTTCTGTCCATCGCTGCTGAACGGAGTGCGGTCGAACTGGCCCGATGCTGGATTCGTGGGACAGCTGCCAACTGCAGACGGTATCGGACGAGGTAATGGTCGCGTTATTCGCTAGGTCTGCGGCACCCCAGGAGTTGCCTCATCCGGAGTTTGGAGAGGCATCAACGCGGCAGGGGCGGAGTTGACGCGTTCGAGGTGTCAGGCTGACGGGGTAAAGGCGTCAGTCTTCGAGTGGCTCGAGGGCCACGACGTGGAACCGCTGGTGCCGATGCAACTTGCTGCCGACATGGTGCGCTGCGGATAGGGCAATCAAGCGACCCTCCTCACGGTAATCCTGAGGTCACCAACAGCCATCCCCCTTCGCCTCGTGAGCAGTGCGTCACCGAAGAGGGTCGTAGACTTCGCTGCGTGATCGACTGAATACCTGGCACGGCTGGAACAGGGGACCGGTGGAGATTCAGGTTCTGGGCGGTCTTTCGGTGCAACTGTCTACCCGCATGCTGCGCCTCGGTACGCCCAAACAGCAGGCAATCTTCGCGATGCTCGCAGTGCAGCCCGGTCGGCTGGTGACACTGGATGACCTCGTAGATGAGTTATGGGTCGATTGCCCACCGCGATCAGCCGTGGCTAATGTGCGGACCTATGCGGCCAATCTGCGCCGGACTTTCGAGGCTCTCCCTGACAGTCAGGCGTCGATCGCGCGACATCGGAACGGCTATCGACTCGACGTACGCCCAGAAGTGATTGACCTCTTCTGCTTCGAGGTGGAGCGGGGCACTGGTCGGGAGGCGCTGGCAGCCGGCCATCTGGATCGAGCTCGGGAGCAGTTGGGGCGAGCTGTGGCCCGTTGGAAGGGTCCAATGCTCGCCGGCATTCCGCTCGGACCCGTACTAACCGCTCGAACCGTCACCGCCGAAGAGGATCGGTTGTTGACCGTAGAGCTTCTTGCCGACGTCCAGTTGCGATCGGGCCGGGACGACCTGACGATTCCGCTCCTGCGTGGCGTGGTGGCCCGCCACCCTTTCCGTGAGCCGGCCTACCTCCTGCTCATGCGGGCTCTGTTTGAGCGCGGCGACAACGCGGAGGCGCTGACGGCGTACGACGAGATCCGCACGAAGCTGGTCACCGAGTTGGGTGTAGGCCCCGGAAGCAACCTCCAAGAGTTGCGCCGCTCGATCGTCGCGGCGGTGTCGCGCCCGGGCCCGGCGCGCGCCGTCGCCTTCAGAGGAGGGATCGGCGTGGGGCGCTCGCCAGCGGTCGCGGCTGATGTGGGGGCTGTTACGCCGTCCGAACAATCCGGTCAGATCACCCCGGTCGATCACCTCCCTCGGGCGGTCACCGATTTTGTCGGACGGGAGGATGTGGTGTCGCGACTGCTGGCGGAGACCCGGAGGGTTGAGGCACGGGTGCCGGCGGTGCACATCATCGATGGCATGGCGGGCAGTGGCAAGACAGCCCTCGCTGTGCACCTGGCCCGCCAGTTGTCCGACCGATACCCGGACGCCGCGTTGTTCATCGACCTGTGCGGGCATGGCGAGAAGCACCGGGTGGAGCCGGCGAGTGCCCTGGTCACCCTGCTCCGACAGCTTGGCGTGCCGGCCGACCGCGTTCCGGTGGAGTTCGACGACAGAGTGGAATTGTGGCGACACGAACTGGGCCGGCGGAGGTCGGCCGTGGTTCTGGACAACGCCGCGAGCAGCGAACAGATAATGCCCCTGCTGCCGACCGAGCCGACCACCGTCGTGCTGGTGACCTCGCGACGACGTCTGTTCCACCCGGATGTCGGAACGTCTCGGACGCTTCCGCTCCTGAACCCACAGGAGAGCATGGATCTTCTGAGTCTGAGCGTTGGCCGGGACCGGGTCGAGGCCGAGCCGGCGGCGGCCGCCGAGGTGGTTCGGCGGTGTGGTCACCTTCCCCTGGCGATCCGGCTCGCCGGTGCCAGACTGGCGCATCGGCGCGGCTGGCGGTTGGCGGACCTTGTCGAACAGTTGGCCGGCGATCCTTTGGTGCTGCACCACCTGGCTCAGGAAGAGAGCACTGTCACCGGTGCCTTCGCCGCCTCCTACGAGCCTCTCCCGGGTTCGACCAAGCGTGTCTTCCGATTCCTGGGCCTGTATCCCGGTAATCGCTTCAGCCCGCCGGTGGTCGCCGCCCTGACCGGCCTGACCTTGGCGGACGCTCATGCGGCGCTCGATGAACTCGTCGACCGGAACCTGGTGGAGGACCTGGACTCAATGCGGTATCGGCTGCATGACCTCATGCGCCAGTACTCCATCGAACTCTGCTCCCACGCCGATTCCTCCGACGATCGCCGACGCGGACTGGCTCGACTGTTCGACTTCACGCTGGAGGCGGTTCTGAGGGTCGCCGATCTGCTGGAGCCGGGCGTCATCAGATCCCAGGTGACGCACATGCCGTCCGGACAGCTCGAGCTCGTCGAGGCCGTCGGAGAGCCGACCGCTGACTGGGTGGAGGCCGAGCGGACGGACCTGGTGACGATGGTGGTGTCGGCGCACGAGTCGGGGTTCTACCGGCACTGCTGGCAATTGGCCCGTGCCCTCTGGCGATTCTGCTACATCCGCGGGTACTTCGAGGACATCATTCTGACCCACCGTGTTGGGCTGCAGGCGGCGGAGGCTGCCGGGGACGCTGATGCACTGGCACTGATGAACAACTACCTGGCCTCCGCCTACGTCCGTACCGGGAACAAGCGGGGGGCGCTTGACCACCTGACACGTTCGGTCGACCTTTCCCGCAACTCGCGGGACGTACTGAACGCCGCCCGGTACCGCGCGAACCTCGCCGCCGTCTATTGGTGGAGCGGCCACCTGTCCGAGTCGGTGGAGCTCGGCCTCGATTGTCTGCGGGACAATGTCTACCGGAGTATCGGCGGCTCCATCCTGCTGCCGAATCTTGGCTTGGCGCTGACGGCCCTGGGGCGCTACGAGGAAGCGTTGCGGATGCACCGCCTGCACCTGGCGTGGGCTCGGACGAACTCCGACGACTTTCACACGCTGAACGCACTCAGCCACATCGGCGCAGTGCGTGTTCGCATGGGCGATCGTCCACAGGCAATCCGGATCCTGATGGCTTCACTGGCACTGCGGGAGCGCACCGGCCACCGGTACGCCGAGGCCGAGGTGCGCAACGACCTCGGGATCGCCTACCGCGGTCTGGGCCGTCTCAGCGAGGCCCAGCAGGAGCACGAAACAGCCCGGGAGCTGTCGATCGGGTCGGGGGAACGACACGTCGAGGCGGCTGCGCTGAACGAACTCGGCCGCACCCTGCTGGCGCAGGGACAAGGTGGCGAGGCATTCGAGAGGCACCAGGAGGCGTTGCGGTTGGCGACTCGGATCGCGCACCCGTACGAGCAGGGACGCGCTCTGGCCGGGCTTGCTGAACACTTCGTCCGCGTCGACCCGGTCGAGGCCCGGCGGCACTGGGAGCGGGCGTTGGCGATCTTCCGGCGGATGGGCGTGCCGGAGCGCATCGAGGTCGAAGGCCGCCTCGCCGAGTTGGCTGACGCGAACCCGGCCGCAGAGCGCTGACCTGCCTGAACAGCGTTTATCGATTTCTTATCGCCACACCCGGTAGCTTCTCGGCCGTATCGACGAACGGGGGAGGTTCTGCCCCTGGGCAGAACCGGGTCGTCGACACGTACCCGCTGCCAGGTCCCCCCAGCGACCTCGGCGGCGGGTCGGCGAGGAAGGAGCGGCGTCCGACCGGTGCGCCGTCAGCACCCGGCGCGGCGGTCAGCGCGACGCCGCTCCTTCCGAACGCCGTCGTACCGCACCGATAGGCTCACGACCGTGACCGAACCCGCACAGCTCAGCCACGTCGATCGTGCTGGCGCGGCCCGCATGGTCGATGTCTCCGCCAAGGCGGTGACGGGCCGGCTGGCCGTGGCCGCCGGCCGTCTGCGGACCACACCCGAGGTCATCGACCTGCTGCATCGTGACGGGTTGCCCAAGGGTGACGCGTTGGCGGTCGGTCGGCTGGCCGGGATCATGGGGGCGAAACGCACTCCCGATCTGATCCCGCTGTGCCACCCGATCGCCCTGCACGGCGTCACCGTCGACCTGCGGTTGACCGCCGACACCGTGGAGATCACGGCCACCGCCCGCACGGCGGACCGCACGGGGGTGGAGATGGAGGCGCTGACGGCGGTTGCCGTCGCCGGCCTCGCTCTGATCGACATGGTCAAGGCGGTCGACCCGGCGGCCTCGGTGGAGGCAGTCCGGGTGCTGCGCAAGGAGGGCGGCAAGACCGGCGAGTGGGTCCGGCCGGAGGACCGGCCGTGATCCGGGCGCGGGTGATCGTCGCGTCCAACCGGGCCGCGGCCGGTGTCTACGCCGACACCAGCGGTCCACTGCTCGTCGCCGGCCTGCGCGAGCTGGGGTGCGAGGTCGACGAGCCGGTGGTGGTGCCCGACGGTGAGCCGGTTGGTGCCGCCTTGCAGGCCGCCCGCGCCGACGGTGTCGACGTGGTGGTGACCAGTGGTGGCACCGGGGTGACCCCGTCGGATCGCACACCGGATGTGACCCGGGGTCTACTCGACTACGAGATCCCCGGCATCGCCGAGGCGATCCGTGCGCACAGCCGTGACCGGGTGCCCACGTCGGTGTTGTCCCGGGGTCTGGCCGGGGTGGCTGGTCGGATGCTCGTGGTCAACCTGCCCGGCTCGACCGGCGGCGCCCGGGACGGCCTGGCCGTGCTCGGGCCGATCCTCGGGCACACCGTCGACCAGTTGCGCGGCGGCGACCACTGAGGTTCGCGGCTGCGCCCACCGACCGGTCCACGCCAGGCCCCGACGGGTGTCGGTCCGTGCCGATAGGCTCGGTCGGTGAGCACGGAAACCGCACCCACCGCGGATCGGGTCGTCGCACCTCCACCAGCCGGCTGGGAGGAAGCGCGGTCGCGGGTCTACGCGGTCGGTCTGGCCGCCGCGCTGCCCGCCGTCGCCCGACCGTTGGCCGACATCGACGGGTCCACCCTTGCTGAGCCGTTGACCACCCGCACCGACCTGCCCGCCTTCCCGACCTCCAGCGTGGACGGCTGGGCGGTGCGCGGCACCGGCCCGTGGCGGGTCGTCGGCCGGGTGCTGGCGGGCAGCACCCCCGCGCCGCTCACCGAGGACGGCACGACCGTCGAGATCGCTACCGGTGCCATGGTGCCCGAGGGTGCCAGCGCCGTGCTGCGCGTGGAGGAGTCCACGACCGTCGACGGTCTGGTCCGCGGCACTCCCCGGGAGACGCCCGAGTGGCGGCAACCCGGCGAGGAGGCGTACGCCGATGAGGAGCTGTTGCCGGTCGGCACGCCGGTCGACCCGGCGGTGATCGGCCTGGCGGCCTCCTGTGGGCACGACACACTGCGGGTTCGGCGCGCGCCGCGCGCCGCGCTGCTCGTCTTCGGTGACGAGCTGTTGACCGCCGGCCCGCCGGCAGCCGGTCGTGTCCGGGACGCGCTGGGCCCGGCGGTGCCCGGGTGGCTGCGGCGGTACGGCTGCCAGATCCGCCCGTCCGACGTGGTCGGCCCGGTGGCCGACACGCTGCCCGCGCACGTGGCGGCCCTGCGCTCGGCGTTGGCCGGTGCCGACCTGGTGTGCACCACCGGGGGCACGATGAACGGCCCGGTCGACCACCTGCACCCGACCCTGGAGGCGCTGGGCGCCGACTACGTGGTCAACACGGTCGCGGTCCGGCCGGGTTTCCCGATGCTCCTGGCCCGGCTGGCCGGGCACGACGGGCGGATCCGCTTCGTGGCGGGGCTGCCGGGCAACCCGCAGTCCGCCATCGTCGCGCTGGTGTCGCTGGTGGCGCCGCTGCTCGCCGGTCTGCAGGGCCGCTCGATGCCGGTGTTGCCGCAGGTCACCCTGGCCGAGGCGGTGCCCGGTCGCGGTGACCACACCCACCTGGCGCTGGTCCGACTGGATCGGGCCGCCGGCACCGCGACTCCGGTGCGACACGTCGGTTCGGCGATGCTGCGTGGCCTGGCCGGCGCGGACGGGTTCGCCGTCATCAGGCCCGGCACCAGCGGCGAGCCGGGTGACCGGGTGCCCATCGTGCCACTGCCGTTGCTTCCTGGGGAGCGTGTTTCATGACCGCACCGGCGATCACCTTCGGCGAGGTCACCGACCAGCCGCTCGACCTCGCCACCCACGAGGCGGCGGTCGCGGACCGTCGGGCCGGCGCCGTGGTCTCCTTCCAGGGCGTGGTCCGCGACCACGACCACGGGCGTCAGGTCACGAGCCTGGAGTACGAGGGGCACCCGAGCGCCGCGCAGGTGCTGCGCGAGGTGGCCGCCGAGATCGCTGCGGAGCCCGACGTCTACGCGGTGGCGGTCTCGCACCGGGTCGGCCCGCTGGCGATCGGTGACGTGGCGCTGGTCGCCGCGGTGAGCACCGCCCACCGGGCGGCGGCCTTCGCGGCCTGCGCCCGGCTGGTCGACGAGGTCAAGGCGCGCCTGCCCATCTGGAAGCGGCAGGTCTTCACCGATGGCACCGAGGAATGGGTCAACTGCCCCTGACCGTTCAGCGGCGGCCGTTTGCCAGCACGGCCCTGGTGATCCGTTCGCCGTAGAACGCCGGCTCCGCACCGGGCCGCCAGGGCAGCGCGGCGACGAGCACGATCAGCGCGACCGCGAGCGAGTTTTCCATCAGCGCTCCGAAGAGACCGTCCTGGTAGTGCGACATCTCCGGTAGCTGGTGCTCGTACGGCCAGATCGGGGAGATCAGGAAGAGTAGATAGAGCCCGATCGCGGCGACCCCGTGACGGAGCCCGGTCAGAGTGGGATACCAGATCGGTGGGCGGAGCCCGTTGACCCCGGGCAGCCCGCCGAACACCGTCCCCTGGCCGGTGCGCTGTGGCATCCCCCGACTGGCCTCCCGGCGGCGCACGGCGGCGTCGGCCAGCACGATGATCGCCGGGATCACCCAGACCAGGTGGTGGGTCCAGGAGATCGGGCTGATCACGTTCGCGGTCAGGCCGACCAGCGTGAACGCGGTCAGCTCGTCACCGTCGGCACGGGAACTCGCCGCCCGGGACAGGCCCAGCGCCAGGATCAGCACCGAGAAGGCGAACCAGAGCAGCCCGGGGGTTTCGATCGAGTCGTACAGCCGGGCGAGCAGACCGGCGAGGGACTGGTTGGGTGTCATGTCCGCCGCGCCGACCCGTTCGGTCTGCCAGAGCACACTGCCGAAGTACGCCCGCGACTCGTCGCCGACGATCGCGAAGCTCGCCACCGTCACGCCGATCGTGGTGCCGATGGCGGTGGCTGCCACCCGCCACTGGCGGGTGATCAGCAGGTAGGCGATGAACAGTGCCGGGGTGAGCTTGACCGCGGTGGCCAGGCCGATGCCCGCGCCAGCCCAGGCGCCGCCGTAGAGGAAGCGCAGCAGGGGACCGTCGGTCGCGGAGTAGTGGGTGCCCCGGCGGGAGCGCCAGCGCAGGCCGATCAGGTCCGCCATGATCAACGCGAACAGCAGGATGTTGACCTGGCCGTAGCCGAGGGTCTCCCGGGCCGGCTCGATGGCGACCGCGAGCGGCACCGCCAGGGCCACGACGAACCACAGTGGCCACGCCAGCCGATCCACGATGGGGCGGAGCAACCCGGCCAGCACCAGCGCCAACGCGGCGATGCTGGCGGCGGCGTTGACCATGCCGGCAATGCCGATCGGGAACTGCGCCATCGGCAGCATGACCAGACCGGCGAAGGGCGGGTAGGTGAAACCGAGTGTGGTTCCGGGCGCGATGAACTCATAGAGCTCATGACCGCTCGCCCACCACACCACGGCACCGTGATAGATCTTCATGTCGAAGAAGTTGTACGGCCGCCCGAAGGTGCCGATGGCAAGCCATGCGGCGTAGGCGACGGCGGCCACGATGGCACCCCGTACGACGTTCCTGCGATCGATCCCACGCGTCACGCGTTGGATTGGGGCGAGGCGGTCCGCCCGTCTACCGACAGCCGTCGGCATGGCGTGGCCACCCCCATACCAAGGTCGTCCTACCCGTCCAGGTCCTGCACGGAGCCTAGAACGGCGCCTCACGTCAGTGCCTCCCGCGTTATGCGACCGTGTCCGATCCCACACATGTTTTTGACATTTCCACCGCGTTAACGCCTACCGGGTGGTTCAGGTAATTCGCGGCCTTAGCGGGGGTGGGGGTGGCACGGAGACGGATCGACGCAGGTCAGCCGGGGAGGCGACGTGCGGTGGAGGCGGATCGGACGGCGATCCGGGCCTCGCGCCGGGCCGTACGGACGGCGCGCTGCATGGAACGTCGAGAATGGCCGATGCGGTGGCCGGTGCGCCAACGCAGACCCGGCTTGCCCTCGGTGTCGGCCGCGGCCAGCAGCAGACCCCCGAGGAGACCGAGGTTCTTCAGGAAGTGGACCTTGTTCGTGTCACGGGTGACCGGGTCGTCGTCGTTCCAGAAGGGATGCCCGGCGATGGTCGTCGGCACAATCGTGCCGGCGAGGACCAGTGCGGCGGGCCGGGTGAGCCGTCCGGTGGCGAGCATCAGCCCGACGCCGAGCTGCACCGCCGAGTTGAGCCGGATCAGCTGCACGGTGTCGGTGGGGATGCGGGGGTTCAACTTCTGCAGTGTCGGGGCAACCCGGTCGGTCACTGGCGCGGCCTTCTTGGCCAGCCGCTCCGGGGAACGGAGGTTGCGGTAACCGCTGACCACGAAAATGCCGCTCAGCATGACTCGGGCGAGGGAGCGTACGGGCGTCATGGATCAGTCATACCCCTTCGCGACGTTTGCTACCCCGCCAACGGCCGGATCGGATCGGTGCTCGTACACGTGCGCCACGCCGATTCGAGCGACCGTCACGGATGGACCGGCTGCGGAGGGTAACGTCGCGCGGGTGACCACGCTGCGGCTACGCCCCGAGGACCCGGCCGACGCCGGCCCGGTACGCCGCGTGCTGGCCGCCGCCTTCGCCCGCCCCGACGTGGCAACACCGCCGGAGGTGATCCTGGTCGACGAGTTGCGCGGCACCCCCGCCTGGCTGCCGCAGCTGGCCATGGTCGCCGAGTACGGCGGCGAGGTGGTCGGGTACGCGCTGCTCACCCGGGTGCGTGTGCGGCCGGAGCGAGGCTCGGACGTGCCCGTGCTGGCCCTCGGCCCGGTGGCGGTCGCACCGCACCGGCAGCGCGTCGGGCACGGCACGGCGGTTGTGCAGGCCGCACTGGACGCCTCCACAGAGCTGGGCGAGCGGCTGGTCGTGGTCCTCGGTGACCCGGCCTTCTACCGCCGGTTCGGCTTCAGCCCGGCAACGGAGCTGGGCCTGACGGGCCCGTGGGCTGGTCTCGGTGAGCCCTGGCAGGCGTTGGTGCTGCCGCCGTCCACCAGCGAGGAGGGCCCCCCGCCCCGCGGCGAGGTGCTCTTTCCGACGCCCTGGTCGAAGGTCTGACTCCGTCGCCCCGGTCGGCGGTCAGGCCGGTTGGGTGCGCAGGTACCTGCCGAAGTGCGGCACCGTGAAGGCGACAGTGCCCCGCTCACCGGAGTAGATGAGCCCCTTCTTGATCAGCGCGTCCCGCGCCGGCGAGAGGCTGGCGGGCTTGCGACCGAGGGCCCGGGCGATCTCGGCGGTGGGCACTGCCGCATCCATGTCGTCGCGGACCACCGCTCCGGACTCGCCCTCGACCGCGGACATCGTGGCCATCGCCCGCATGTACTCGCGTTCGGCGGGGGTGGCCCGTTCGAACCGGGAGCCGAAGAACCCGACCGCCAGCTCAGCCTCCGCCTCGGGCGCGGCGACCCGTACGTCGGCGGCGGTGATCGGCGAGCGCGGGGCGTGATCCCAGGTCGCCTTGCCGTACGCCTGGACGAAGTAGGGATAGCCGCCGGACTTCTCGTAGAGCAGGTCGAGTGCCTTCTGCTCGTACTCGACCTCCTCGCGTTCGGCGGGCGCACAGAGCGCCTGGTCGGCGGCGATCCGGTCGAGCCGGTCGATGCGCTGGTAGCGGAACAACCGTTCGGAGTAGGACTTGGCGGCGCTGAGCACCGCCGGCAGGTGCGGCAGGCCGGCGCCGACGACGATCAGCGGCGCGCCGAGCTGGGACAGCTCGTGACAGGCGGCGCAGAGCGCCGACACGTCCTCCGGGCCGAGATCCTGCATCTCGTCGATGAAGATGGCGATGCCGGTGCCCACGTCACTGGCCACCGCGGCGGCGTCGCTGAGCAACTCGACCAGGTCGATCTCGATGTCGCCGGAGTCGGCCCGGCCGCTGGCCGCCGGCACGTCGATGCCGGGTTGCCACCGGTCGCGCAGCTTCGGGGCGGCACCGGCCCGGCCGGTCGGGGCGGATCGTTGGGCGAACGCCTTGAGGACGCCGAGGAACGCGTCGATCCGATCGGGCGCGCGGTGTCGGGGGGCGAGCTCCCGGACCGCCATGTGCAGCGCGGCGGCGACCGGGCGACGCAACGACTGGTCCGGACGTGCCTCGATCTTGCCGCTGCCCCAGAGGCGGTTGATCGCCTGCGACCGGAGCGTGTTGAGCAGGACCGTCTTGCCGACGCCACGCAGCCCGGTGAGCATCAGGCTGCGTTCGGGGCGCCCCCGTGCGATGCGTTCCAGCACGATGTCGAAGACGTCCAGCTCCCGCCCCCGCCCGGCGAGTTCGGGCGGGCGCTGGCCGGCGCCCGGCGCGTACGGGTTGCGGACCGGATCCACGCATCGGAGAGTATCGGGCCATCTAGCTGCGGGGCTAGACATGGATAGATGGGGCTACCGGCGTGTCGACACCGTCGAGACAAAACTAGGGCTGTCTAGCTTGGACGCTAGACAGCCCTAGTTTCGGCAATCGTGAGCTACCGCTTCTTCAGACAGAGCACGTAGTCGAACAGGTCGACCGAGTTGTCGTGCACGTAGTTCGCGGTCGCCTGCGGCGCGAGCGTCTCGCACCGGTCCCCGTCGATGGTCGCCGGAATCCGCAGCAGCACCTGGTAGGTGTTCGGACCGCACGGCACCTTGCGCAGCTCCGCGTTTTCCTCGGTGCCCTCGTTCACCACGCAGTCGCCCCTGGCGAACTCCCGGTCCGGGGTCGGTGCCGCCGACGGCGGTGCGTCGCTGGGCAGGGCGGGTGGAAAGACCGGCGCGCTCGACGACGGCCTGGGCGCGACGTCGTCGCTGGCGTCGGCGATCTTCCAGACCGCCCAACCGGCCAGGCCGAGGCACGGGCAGAGCACGAGCAGCACCACCAGCGTGACGATGAGGGCGATCCTGCCGCCGGTCTTCTTCACCGGTGCGGCGGGCGGCATCCCGTAGCCACCGGGAGGCGGTTGACCCCACGGCGTGGGCTGCTGACCCGGCATCGGACCGGCGGGCGGGAACGGACCGGGCGGTGGATAGCCCGGGCCGGAGGTGGGTGGGGGTGCCCACATCGGCGCGGTGGGCGGCTCCCCACCGCTCGGTGCCGGGCCCCACTCCTGCCGGGTCGGATCCTCGGCGGGCGGCGGCGGGCCCCACTGGGGCACTGTCGGATCGACCGGTGGCGAGCCGTCGGACCCGGTGGGTGGGCGTTGGTAAGGGTCGTCCGGCTGACCGGAGCCCGCTGGTCCGTAGGTCGTCATGTCATCCCCGGGTGGTCTCAGCGTTGCTTGAGGCAGAGGACGAAGTCGAGAGTGTCCAGCTCGCTGTCGAAGAAGTACCAGTTCGTGTAGCCCTCGACCTTGCCGCACTTGGCCTCGGCGTCCCGCTCGCCGCTGGTGGCGCCGTCGATCCGGCTCAGCACCTCGTACGACTTGGCGGCGCAACCGCTGATCACCAACTTGGGCTTGCCGCCTGCGGCGCCCTCGTTACGGACGCACTGGCCGACCTTGGCGAAGCGGGGATCGGCCGACGACTCCGGCGCTGCGGCACTCGGCGCCGGCTCGGCAGCGTCCGTGTCCGCGCTGGGCTCACCGGCGACGGCCGAACCGGACGGCGCGGTCACCGGCGCCGCGTCGTCGCCCTGCCCGCGCAGGAACCAGAACGCACCGCCGGCCACCACCAGCAGCAGTACGACGGCCAGCACCGCGATCAGCGGCCCTCGACCGCGCCGGCGCGGTGCCGGAGCCGGATCGCCGCCGTACGGATCGCCCTCCGGCCGGTACGGCTGCCCGCCGTACGTCGGGTTCACCCCTGTCGACCCGTACGAGCCGCCGTAGGGCGCACCGGGTTCGCGACCGTAGGGCGTCTCGGCCCCGCCGTAGGGGGCACCCTGCTCACGGCCGTAGGGCGGCTGCGCTCCGCCACCGTAGGGCGCGGCGGGTGGGCCGTTGTACGGCCCGGGATGCCCCTGGGGTGCGTGCGGGTAGGACGGGACCGCCGGCGGGTAGGGCTCCGCTGCTGGCGGGTACGGCTGCTGCACCGGCCGTCCGGGCGTCTCGTCGGGTCGTTGTCCACGCCACGGTCCCGGGTTGCCGCCACCCGGTGGTCCGTAGTTCGTCATGCCGCCCTCCTGCACGAGTGGTGAGAGGCCGGCCACCAATGCGGGACGCCGACTCCGAGGTCACCGTAGCGTGGTCCACTGATGAGCTCACCTCTACCGAGCGCCGCGGCCCTCGCCGGCCGCCGCGCCGGCGCCACGCCGACCCTGATCTGGACCGCGTTGATCGTGGTCTACCTGCTCTGGGGTTCCACCTATCTGGCCATCCGCATCACAGTGGAGACGCTGCCGCCGCTGCTGTCGGCCGCACTGCGGTTCGCCGTGGCCGGGCTGATCCTGGCGGTGGTGCTGCGGCTCCGCCGAGGACCCGGCGCACTGCGGGTGGACCGCCGGCAACTCGGCTCCGCCGCGCTGGTCGGGGTGCTCCTGCTCGCCGGCGGCAACGGACTGGTGGTGCTCGCCGAATCCGGACCGCCCGGGGTGGCGGTGCCCTCCGGCATCGCCGCGCTGCTGGTCGCGACCGTCCCGCTGCTCGTGGTGCTGTTGCGCTCCGCCAACGGGGACCGGCCGCCGCTCTGGACGTTCGCCGGGGTCACAGTGGGTTTCGCCGGTCTGGTCCTGCTGGTGCTGCCCGCCGGCAGCTCGGACGCCGTACCGCTGGTGGGGGCGTTGACCGTGGTGGCAGCGGCCACCTCCTGGTCGGTCGGGTCGTTCCTGTCCGGACGGATCCGGATGCCGGCCGACCCCTTCGTGGCCACGGTGTACGAGATGGTTGCCGGCGCGCTGGTGTTGGCCGTCGTCGCCGCCGGTCGGGGCGAACTGGGGGACTTCCACCCGGCCGCGGTCAGCACCCGATCCTGGCTGGCATTGGGCTACCTCATGGTGGCCGGCTCGCTGGTGGCGTTCACCGCCTACGTCTGGCTGCTGCACAACGCGCCCATCTCGCTGGTGTCGACGTACGCCTACGTCAACCCTGCGGTCGCGGTGGCCCTCGGCGCGCTGCTGGTCGCCGAGCCGATCACCCCGCAGGTGCTGCTCGGCGGCGCGGTCATCGTCGCCGGGGTGGCCCTGGTGGTGAGCACCGAACGCCCCCGTCGGGTGAGCGCGGAAGCGCGATCGGGGACCGCGCCGACGGGCGACCACAGCTAACGTCCGGCTCATGCCGACCGCTGCACTGGTCGGGGTGGCGTTGCTCGGCGGGCTGGTCGGTCTCGTCGTACCCCCGCTGGCCCGGCGTTTCGCGACCCCGCCGGCCCGGCCGCGACCTGTGCGCGGTGCCTGGGTCCTGCTCGGCCCGACGGTGGCGGCCGTCGTGTACGGCAGCCTCGCCGTCGCTCGGGGTGACGACCCCGCGCTGCCGGTGTTCCTCGCGTTGGCGGCGGTGGGGCTGGTGCTGGCTGCGGTCGACCTGGCCTGCCTGCGGCTGCCCAACCCGCTCGTCCTCGCCGCCGGGCTGCTGGCCCTCGCCGGCCTGGCCGGCGTGGCGGTGCTGGCCGACGACCCGGACCGGCTGCTCGGCGCGCTGGCCGGCTCGGTCGTCGCCGGGGCGGCGCACGTGCTGCTGGCCCTGCTCCCCGGCTCCCGGCTGGGCTTCGGAGACGTGAAACTCGCTGCCGTCCTTGGCCTGCCGCTTGGCTGCCTGGGCCGGGACGCCCTGCTCACCGGGCTGATCCTGGCGCATGTGCTGCACGGTGCTCTGGTGCTCGGTCTGCTTGCGGCGCGGCGGGTACGCCGGGACACGCTGCTGCCACTCGGGCCGGCTCTGCTCGCTGGCGCGTGGCTCGGCGTGCTCGTCGGCTGACCGACGTTCCTCAGGGTGATGCCCCGGCGCCCACCGGACCGGTCGCCGGCACCGTGGCCGGGACGGCGTGGCGATCGTCAGATCAACCGGAGCTGGCGGTCCTTCGGACGGCGCGGCTCTGCCTCACCGAACCGCTCGAACAGGCCGGGGTCGATGACGCCGAGGAACGGTGACGGGGCGCAGTCCCGCTCCACACCGTGCCGGGTCCGGCGGGCCGCGTGCGTGACGTACAGCCGGTCCTGGGCGCGGGTCAGGCCGACGAAGAAGAGCCGCCGCTCCTCGGCGACCGCGTCCTCGTCGGGCGTGGAGCCCGGCCAGCGCAGCGGCAGCAACCCGTCCTCGACGCCGACCAGGAAGACCACCGGGAACTCCAGGCCCTTCGCGGCGTGCAGGGTGAGCAGCGTGACCGCCTCCGCGCGCGGATCGAGCGCGTCCACCTCCGCTCCGGTGGCCAGTTGCGACAGGAACGTCTCCAGGTCGTCGCCGCAGCGCCGGGCCAGCGGGGTCAGCAGGTCCACGGCCGAGCGGACGTCATCCGGACGGACGGCGCTGGCGGCGCCGTCCAGGGTGGGCACGGCGAACCGCTCCGCGACCACCTGGCCGGCCAGTCGCACCCGGGCGGCCAGCGAGCCGGCCAGCCCGTCGGCGTGCCGCAGCTCGCGGGCGATGGCCGCCACCCCGGGCCGGTCCCGCAGCCGGTCGTGTGACCGCTTCTGCACCGGGATGTTGGCCCGGGTCAGGGCGTCGACGACCGGCGCGGCCTGCGCGTCGGTGCGGTACAGCACGGCGATGTCGGAGAAGGACAACGAGGTGGACCGGCCGTCGATCCGGCCCGAGTCCAGCGAGCGGTGGGACAGCCCGCCGACCAGTTCGTCGACGGTACGGACCACGAAGTCGGCCTCCTCGGCCACCGACGCCGCCGGGTAGCGCCCGACCAGCGGGGCCTCCGGGTCGAGCCGGGCCGGGTCCAGTCGCCGGCCACGAACCAGCGAGGACGGTGCGATGGCCTGCACGGCGGCGGCCAGGATCGGCGCCGACGAGCGGTAGTTGCGGTTGAGCCGCACCAACCGCGCGTCCGTGAAGTCCGCGGAGAAGCGCAGGAAGTAGCCGACGTCGGCGCCCCGGAACGAGTAGATCGCCTGATCCGGGTCGCCGATCGCGCACAGGTTGCCGTCCGCCGGGCTGAGCAGCCGCAGCAGCTCGTACTGCGTCGCGTCCACGTCCTGGTACTCGTCGACGAAGATCCACTGCCAGCGGTCCCGGTAGCGCGCGACCAGCTTTCGATCGGCCCGCAGCAACTCCACCGGCAGGCTCACCAGCTCGTCCAGGTCGACCAGGTCCTGCTTGCGCAGGAGCGCCGCGTAGCTGGCGTTGTCGTCGCCCGCCTCCGCGCGGGCGGCCGCGCGCTCGGCGTCGTCGGCGATGCGGAAGTCGACCGGCAGGCCGGCCGCGTCCGCGTTCTCCCGCAGGATGGTCAACCCCAGCGCGTGGAACGTACCGACGGTGACGTCCTCGGCGACCGGGCCGAGCAGGGCGTCGAGGCGGTGCCGCAGCTCCTCGGCGGCCCGTCGGGTGAACGTGATCGCCAGGCAGTGCTCGGGGAAGACGTTCAGCTCCGCGCAGAGATACGCGATCCGGTGGGTGAGTGTCCGGGTCTTGCCGGTGCCCGGACCAGCCACGATGAGCAGCGGACCACCGGGTGCGGAGGCGGCCACCCGCTGCATCGCGTCCAGCCGGTCCAGCAGGCCGGTGCCGACCTCCTCCATCCCGGAGAGCATCGGCTCGAACGGTTCGTGGGGAGACGGCGGCGACGCGATCGGCGGCGCCGGCGCGGGGACCGGCTTGCGCTTCGGCTCCGCCCTGGCCGCCGCCGGGCGCTTGACCGCGGCCTTGGCCGCCGGCTCCGCGGGTCGCCGCTGCGCCGGCACGGGTACGTCGAACAGGGTCTCCTGTGCCGTGCCCGCGTGGGTGCCCAGCTCGGCCGGGTCGAAGAGGGTGATCACCCCGTACTCGCCGTCGTAACCCGGCACCCGGCGGACGTCGCCGCGCCGCAACCGCCCGATGCCCTCCGCGAGCAGCTCGCCACCCGCCTGCGCGATGTCGCTCAGTGGCGTGGTGGTCAGGATCTCCAGCTCAGGGCCGAGCGCGGCGAGAAGCTCGTTGAACCGCCCCTCGACCTTCTTCGACCGGGCACCCACCTTGTTGATCTCGCCGAGGATCTCGGCCAGCGGCACCAGGTGGGTGACGTCCCGGGCGTGCGCCGGCCGGTGCCCCTGCGGTCGGTCGGCCAGCTCCTCGATGCGGCTGAGGACGCCCACGGTGAGCGGCTTGCCGCACTCGGGGCAGCGCCCGCCAGCCGCGCGAGTGCGCTCCGGGGACCAGTTGACCCCACACAGCCGGTGCCCGTCCGCGTGGTACTTGCCCTCCTCCGGGAAGAACTCGATCGTGCCGGCCAGGCCGTCGCCGGTCCGCAGCGCCTCCCGGACGGCGAAGTAGTCCCGCTCGGCGGTCAGCACCGTCGCCTCCCGGCCCAGGGCCGGCGGGGAGTGCGCGTCCGAGTTGGACACCAGTTGGTAGCCGTCCAGGCTGCCGACCCGCCAGTTCATGGCCGGATCGGAGGAGAGACCGGTCTCCACTGCGAAGATGTGCTCGGCCAGGTCGGCGTAGCAGTCCGCGATCGCGTCGAAGCCCGACTTCGAGCCCAGCGCGGAGAACCACGGCGTCCAGATGTGCGCCGGCACCAGGTAGCCGTCCGGGCTGGCCTCCAGGGTGATCTCCAGCAGGTCGCGGGAGTCCAGGCCGAGGATCGGCCGGCCGTCCGAGCCGAGGTTGCCGATCCGGCCGAGCGCAGTGTTGAACCGCTCCACCGCGTCGAGGTCCGGCAGGTAGATCAGGTGGTGCACCTTGCGGGTCCGGTCGTCCCGCTTGTAGATGGTGGAGATCTCCACGCTCAGCATGAACCGGACCGGGTCCGCCTCCGCAGTCCCGGCGAGCCGCGGCGGCAGCCGGCGGGCGATGTCCCGTTCCGCCTCGGCGTCCAGCTGGTACAACCCCGGCTCCGCCGGGCGCAGGGTCTCCCGCAGGTGGTCGTACCAGGCGGGGTGGGTGAAGTCGCCGGTGCCGAGCAGACCGATGCCCTTACGCCGGGCCCACCACGCGAGATTCGGCAGCGTGAGGTCGCGGCTGCACGCGCGCGAGTATTTCGAGTGGATGTGCAGGTCCGCGACGAATGGCGGGAGGCCACCGGGGGGTACGGCGCTGAACGGAGGCACGCCGCATCCTGTCACGCCCGCCGCGCCGGCCGCCCGCCGCCACGCGCGGACGTGACCTCCGCTATGCCGAGCGCAACTCGACCAGACTGATCTGCGGCTCGGCACCGACCCGGACGGGTGGCCCCCAGAAACCGGCGCCGTTGGTCACGTAGACCTTGGTGCCGTCGACCTCGCCGAGCCCGCTGACCACCGGCTGCTCCAGCCGCACGGCCAGGTTGAACGGCACCATCTGCCCACCGTGGGTGTGCCCGGACAGTTGCAGGTCGACGCCGTACCGGGCCGCCTCCACCGCGGCCAGCGGCTGGTGGGCGAGCAGCACCACTGGACGACTCGGATCACGGTCACCGAGCGCGGCGGCGAAGTCCGGCCCGGCCGCCAGGCCGCTGTCTCCGGTGGCGTCCAGGTCGTTCACGCCGGCCAGGTCCAGCACGCCACCCCGGGCCTGGATCTCCTGGCGCCGGTTCTGCAGGACCCGCAGGCCCAGACGGTCGACCTCCTGAACCCACTCCTCCACCCCCGAGTAGTACTCGTGGTTGCCGGTGACGAAGAAGCTGCCGTAACGGGAGCGCAGGTCGCGCAGCGGCGCCGCGGCCGAGCCGAGTTCGGCGACCGAGCCGTCGACCAGGTCCCCGACGACCGCGACCAGGTCCGCGTCGAGGCGGTTGATCGCGGCGACGATCCGCTCGGTGTGCGCGCGGCCGCGCAGCGGACCGAGGTGGATGTCGGAGACGGTGGCGATGCGCAGGCCGTCCATGCTGCGGGGGAGCTTGGCGAGCGGGATCTGCACCCGGTCGAGTCGTGGTGGGCCGAGGGCGGTGCGGACGCCGTACCCCACGGTGCCGGCGGCGGTGAGGCCGGCGAAGATGGCCGCCCCACGGGCCAGCAGCAGCCGACGGCCCGGGTCGTGATCCGGTGCCGCGACGGCGCCGGCGGCCGGCGGGTCGGTTGGCCCGGCGGCACCGACCAGCACCGGCTCGGGCGCGGCGGCGGTCGGCTCCGCGGCGACCACCCGGCGACGCAGCACCAGCCGGGTGACCAGCATCGGCACTTCGAGCACGATCAGCACGACGAGCAGGTAGAACATCAGCGCGAGCCACACGTAGCCCGGCCAGGCGAGCCAGTAGAGCCCGGCCTGCGTCCCGGCGAGGGTGACCGGCACGAGCAGCGCCAGCACCAGGGCGGCGATCGCGCCGATCCGGCGCCAGCGGCCCGGTGTGGTGGTGTCCCGAACGAGCCGCTTCCACAGGTAGAGGTGGATCAAGCCGGTGATCAGGGCCAGGACGGCCACGAACCCCAGAACCGCCAACATGCGTGCGCCTCCCTCAGCCTCCCGCGAACGGGGGCAGGACATCGATCGTGGCCCCGGCCGGCAGGGGTGCCTGACGATCATGACAGGTGACGCCGTTTACCAGGAAACTCGCCACCCGCAGCACGGCGGCGAGCCGGTCGCCGTGGCGCCGCACCAGCTCGGCCGTGAGGTCGTCGAGGGATCGGCCGGCGGGCAGGACTTCCTCGGTCTGGCCGGCGGCGGCGCGGGCGCCCGCGAAGTAGCGGACGGTCAGCGGGCCCGGGGTCACGGCTCAGCCCCCGATCGCGGACATCGGCCGGGTCGGCTGGAGGAAGGTGGGGTCGTCGATGCCGTGCCCGGCGCGCTTGCCCCACATCGCGGTGCGCCAGCGCCGGGCCAACTCGTCGTCGTCCGCGCCGGTGCGCAGGGCGGCACGCAGGTCGGACTCCTCGGTGGCGAAGAGACAGGCGCGGACCTGGCCGTCCGCGGTCAACCGGGTGCGGTCGCAGTCTCCGCAGAAGGGGCGGGTGACGCTGGCGATCACACCGACCCGGGCGGGGCCCCCGTCGACCAGCCAGGTCTCCGCGGGTGCCGCGCCCCGCTCCGCCGGGTCGGGACTGAGGTCGAAGGCGGTCCGCAGGGAGGTCAGGATCTCCTCCGCGGTGACCATCGTGCTGCGGTCCCAGCCGTGCTGGGCGTCCAACGGCATCTGCTCGATGATTCGTAGCTGATAGTCGTGGTCGAGGGCGAAGCGCAGCAGGGCCGGCGCCTCGTCGTCGTTGACGCCGCGCATCAGCACAGAATTGATCTTCACGGGACTGAGCCCGGCGGTCGCCGCACCGGCGAGCCCCGCCAGCACCGCGTCGAGGCGGGGACGGCGAGTGAGCCGGGTGAACCGGTCCGCGTCCAGAGTGTCCAGCGAGACGTTCACCCGGTCGAGGCCGGCGGCGCTCAGCGCCGGGGCCAGCCGGTCCAGCCCGATGCCGTTGGTGGTCAGCGAGATCCGGGGGCGGGGCTGCAACGCGGCGACCGCGGTCACGATGCCGACCAGCCCGGGCCGGATCAGCGGCTCACCGCCGGTGAACCGCACCTCGGTCACACCGAGCCGTTCGACGGCCACCCGGACCAGCCGGACGATCTCCTCGTCGGTCAGCAAGTCGGGGCCGGCCAGCCAGGGCAGACCTTCGGCCGGCATGCAGTAGGTGCAGCGCAGGTTGCACTTGTCGGTGAGGGACACGCGCAGGTCCCGGGCGACGCGGCCGTACCGGTCGACGAGGACCCCGTTGGTCCCCGGGGCGGCGCTCACCTGTCGACCGTAGCGCGCTCGGCGCCGCCCAGGGCGGCACGGGCGGTCTGGACCACCACATCTCGGTAACTGCCGCCGAACAGGGCGGTGTGCACGAGCAGCAGATGCAGTTGATGCAGTGGCACCCGCTCGCGCCAGCCGTCCGGCAAAGGCCAGCTCTCCTGATAGGCGGCCAGCACCCGATCCAGGTGGGGGATGCCGCCGAAGAGGGCGAGCTGGGCAAGATCCGTTTCCCGGTGCCCGCCGTGCGCCGCCGGGTCGACGAGCCAGGCCCGGTCGTCGGCGCCCCACAGCACGTTGCCCGGCCACAGGTCGCCGTGGATGCGGGCGGGTGGCTCGTCGCCGCCGAGCCCGCCGACCCGCTCGATCACCCGCTCGATCACTGTGACGTCGGCGCTGGTCAGCGCAGCGGCGTCGACCGAGCGCCGCAGGTAGGGGGTGAGGCGTCGCTCGGCGAACCACGTCGACCAGGGCCCGTCGGTCGGGGTGTTGTCCTGGGGAAGTGACCCGATGAAACCGGACCACGCGGCGCCGAAGGTGGCCGCACCCGCCCGGTGCAGCTCGGCCAACTCACGGCCGAAGCGGTCCGCGGCCTCCGGCGTCGGCTCGCCGGGCTCCACCCAGTCGAGCGCCAGCAGGTCCGGCAATGCCACGACCACCTCGGGTACGCCGACAGCGCCGGCCTCCCGCAGCCAGCGCAGGCCGGCCGCCTCGGCGGCGAAGAAGCCCTCCGGCGCCGGTCGGTCGGCCCCCTCCGGCCAGGACTTGGCGAAGACGGAGTGGCCGTCGTCCAGGGTGAGCCGGGCGGCAGCACAGATGTTTCCGCCGGCCACCGGCGTCTCCCGGAGCCGCTGATGGGTCCGGAAGGTCGGCAGGTGTGCCGGGTGCGCGCGCAGGTACGCCAGGTCCATCAGCGCACCGTAACCGCTCCCCACGACAGCACGGTGCCGCCCGAGGACACCGACACCGTTCCGGCAACCCGTAGGCGCGGGCTGAACAGGGAAAACACGCTGAGTAGCTGTGGATAAGCCGCGTGTCATCCACAGGGTCTGTCGAGCCGGGCGGACCCGCCGCACGCTTCCGGCATGACCTCGACCGACCGCCCCCAGCTCGCCGTCCGTTCACCCGCCGACCTGATCGCCGCGGTGCCGTACCTGCTCGGCTTTCATCCCACCGACAGCGTGGTCGCCGTGGCGTTGCTCGGTCGGCAGATCATCTTCGCCGCTCGTGCGGACCTGCCCGACCCGTCGACCGACCAGCTCGAGCGGGCCCGGCACCTGGCCGGTGTGATCCGCCGGCAGGGCGCGGAGGCCGCCACCGTGGTCGGCTACGGGCAACCCGATCGGGTGACGCCGGCCGTGGACGCGGTGCGCGCCGCACTGAGCGCCGGCGGGATGGACGTGCTCGACGCGCTGCGGGTGACCGACGGCCGGTGGTGGTCCTATCTCTGCACCGAGCCCGACTGCTGCCCGCCCGAGGGCCGGCGCTACGACCCCGACGCCAACCCGTTGACCGCATCCGCTGTCTTCGCCGGCCAGGTCGCGCTCCCCGACCGGGCCGCCCTCGTGGCGCAGGTGTCACCCGTGGACGGCTCGGCCCGGGAGGCGGCGCGCGCGGCGACCGCCCGGGCCCGGCTGAGGCTGGCCGAGCTGATCGAGCAGGCGCCCGAGAGTGATCTGCTCGGCGGTCGTGCGGTGCGTTCCGCCGGGGTGACGGCGGTCCGCGAGGCCCAGCGCCGGCAGCGACGTGGTGAGCGGCTCGACGACGACGAGGTGGCCTGGTTGAGCCTGCTGATGACCCACCTGCCGGTCCGCGACCACGCCTGGGAACGCACCGACGGTCGGGACCGGGACATCGCCCTCTGGACCGACGTGCTGCGTCGGGTCGAGCCGGAGTTGGTTGCCGCCCCGGGCGCGCTGCTGGCGTTCGCGGCGTGGCGAGCGGGGCAGGGGGCGTTGGCGGCGGTCGCACTGGAACGCACGTTGAGCCTGCACCCGGACTACTCGCTCGCCGTGCTGCTGGACGACCTGCTCCGCCGCGGCGTACCCCCGTCCGAGCTGGACGGCTGGCCGTCGGTCGGAATGCCGGGCGTGGTCCGTCCCCGCAGACGGAGCCGACGTGGCCGCCGCTGACCAGCATGGTAATACCGTGGGTGCTACCAGAGTGGGTAGGCTGCCGGGTATGACCGTGAAGCGCTCCGTGAGCCTCCCCGACGACGTCGCGGAGTGGCTCGACCAGCAGCCCAACGTCTCGGCCGCGATCACCGCTGCGGTGCGTGCCCAGATGGCCGCCGGGCATCTTCACGAGGTGCTGCGGCGAGCCGGCATTGAGCCGACCGAGGCGGGCCGGGCGCGGTGGCGGGCGCGACTGGCCACACCGATTCCGGCGGACGCACTGGCGGAGGCCCGCCGGATGCTGGGACGGGCCGGATGAGCGATCAGATCGCGGCCGTGTTCGACGCGTCGGCGTTGACGGCCTACATCGAGGGCAACGTCTCGGTGGGGGAGCTGATGCTGGAGGTCGCCAACGAGGGCCGGCAGGTTGCCGTCCCGGCCACCTGTCTGGCGGCCGCCATCGCGGGCGCGGGCGACGAGGTCGGCGCGGCGCTGCTGGCCCTGATGATGAGCGCGCCGGTGATCTGTCTGCTGCCGCTCGACGCAGCCGAGGTGCGGGACACCGGCACGTTGGCCCGTGCCGTTGATGGAGACATCTCGCTCGGTCAGGCCGCCAGTGCGGCACTCGCCCACGAGGCGCACTACGCGACAGTGCAGCCCAAGCTGGCGGCGAAGGTGCTGCCGACCAACTGGAGCATCCTCGACCTGGCCTGACCAGGCGACCCGACGGCGAGACCGTCGGCGTGCGGCGTCCAAGTGGGCGGCAGGCCGGCTTGATCGACTCGGGCTTGATCGACTCCGCTTTCCGGAACTCGGGGTGTCCCCGCTGCTGCTATACCCCGATTTCAACGAACCCGAGTCGATCACCGATCCGTGCGCGAAGGTCCAGGGCATCCGTCGAAGGATGTAGGCGGTGCTCCTGTCCACGGCCGACGCGGCAGCGCCACAACCACCGGAGAATGATCTCGTGACCCCCGAATTGCTGCTGTCGCTGGCCGGGCTGGCGTTGATCGACAGCACCAGCATCGGCACCCTCTTCATCCCGATCTGGCTGCTGCTCGCGCCCGGCACGGTCAACGCGCGGCGGATCCTCGTCTACCTGGGCACCATCGCCCTCTTCTACTTCGCCGTCGGGCTGCTGCTCGCCGTGGGTGGCAGCCAGTTGGCCGACGTCCTCGGCGGGGCGATGGACAACCGGCCGGTGCTCTGGGCGCAACTCGTTCTCGGCGTTGGGCTGTTCGCTCTCAGCTTCCGGTACGACGGGAAACGACGGCCACGCGGCGGCGGGGTGCTGCGGTGGCGGGACCGGGTCACCGCCGGTGACTCGTCGATGCGCTGGCTGGTGGGGCTGGCGCTACTCGCCGCGCTCGCGGAGGTGGCGACGATGCTGCCGTACCTCGGTGCGGTCGGTCTGCTGACCACCTCCGGGATCGGTGCGGCGGAGATCGTGGGGTTGCTCGCTGCCTACTGCGTGGTCATGGTCCTGCCTGCGGTGCTGCTGCTCGTGGCGCGAATGGCGTGGCCGAGGCTGGTCGAGCCGGTGCTGGTGCGGCTCAACGGCTGGATCGCACGCCACTCCGGCGGCATGCTCGGCTGGGTCCTCGGCATCGCCGGTTTCCTGCTTGCCCGCGATGCCGTGATCCGGCTGGGGCTGCTCGACGAGCTGGTGATCAGACTGTGACCCGTTCGGGACGGGCATAGACGTTCATGGTGTTGCCGCGCAGGAAGCCGACCAGCGTCATGCCGGCCTCCTCGGCCAACTCGGCGGCGAGGGTGCTCGGCGCGGACACCGCGGCCAGCAGCGGCAACCCCGCCATCCATGCCTTCTGGGTCAGCTCGAAGCTGGCCCGCCCGGAGACCAGCAACAGGTGCCCGGCCAGGGGCAGCCGCCGTTCCCGCACCGCCCAGCCGATCACCTTGTCCACGGCGTTGTGCCGGCCCACGTCCTCCCGGAGCACCACCAGGTCACCGTCCGGGGTGAACAGCCCCGCCGCGTGGAGTCCGCCGGTCCGATCGAAGCCGCGCTGGGCGGCGCGCAGCCGGTCCGGCAGTTCGGTGAGGAGGGCGGCCGGCACGCTGAGCGGATCCTCCGAGACCGGGAACAGCGACCGGGTGCGGACCGCGTCGATGCTGGCCTTGCCGCAGACCCCGCAGGAACTGGTCGTGTAGAAGTTCCGGGACGGATCGGTGGTCGGTTCCGGCACACCGGGCGCGAGCACCACGTCCACCACGTTGTACGTGTTCGGCGTTTCCGCGCCAGCGCAGAGCTGTGCGGTCAACACGTCATCGGTCGACCGGATCAGCCCCTCGGTCAGCAGGAACCCGATGGCCAGGTCCAGGTCGTCGCCCGGGGTGCGCATCGTGACGGCGAGCGGTCGGCGGCGGCCGGGACCGGCCGCACCGACCCGGATCTCCAGCGGCTCCTCCACCGCGAGCGTGTCCGGTCGGCGGACCGACCCGCGTCCGTCAGCCGCCGCGTCCAGGTCGATCCGGAGTACGCCCCGTCGATCAGTTGCCCGTCCCATCCCGCCATCCTCCACCCCAGGCCGGCACGCCCGCACGGCCACCGGCCACCAGGCACCGGCAGCGAGCGCGTCTGGGCATCGACACGGCCAGCCGCCGTCGGGACGTCCACACGGCCAGCGCCGTCGGGGCGTCCACACGGCTACGGTGGCCGGATGGGGACGTACGCCGCCGTGGTGCTCGCGGGTGGGGCCGCCCGACGGATGGGCGGAGTCGACAAACCCGCGCTTCCGGTAGGTGGCCGGCCGATGCGCGACAGGGTGCTGGCCGCCGTCAGCGATGCCACGCTCCGGGTGCTGGTCGGTTCGGCCGACGCCGTCCCCGCAGGCGTGCGGGTCATCCGGGAGGAGCCACCCGGCGGTGGGCCGGTCGCCGCAGCGGCTGCCGGCCTGGCGCTGCTGGATTCCGACACGGCACTTGTCGCGTTGCTCGCCGCCGACCTGCCGCTGCTCACCCGCTCCGCGATCGGAAAGTTGCTGGGTCACGTCGCCGAGGAGGCCGCGGTAGGCGGTGGCGAGCGACGGCCCGACGGGGCCTGCTTCGTCGACGGGGACGGGCGGCGGCAGTCGCTCTGCGGTGTCTGGCGCGTCGCCGCGCTGCGCGGCGGGCTGGACCGGCTGGCGGTCGAGCGCGGTGGCAGCCTGAGCGGGGCGCCGGTCCGGGCGTTGCTGGCCGGGCTCGTCGTACGGGAGGTGCCCTGGTCCGGCGACGGCCCGCCGCCCTGGTTCGACTGCGACACTGACGAGGACGTACGCCGGGCGGAGGAGTGGGCGCGATGACGGTGATGGACGACTGGGTCACGGCGGTGTGCACGGAGTTGGATCTGGACCCGGCCGGTGTGCCCGTGCCGGCGGTGCTGGATCTGGCCCGGGACGTCGCCCACCAGGTGCTGCGGCCCGGGGCGCCGGTCACCGCGTACCTCCTCGGGTTGGCGGTTGGTCGAGGGGCGGACCCGGCCGACGCCGCAGCCCGGGTCAGCGCGCTGGCGGGCACCTGGCCCGTCGAGCTGGGCGCCGACCCTGCGGACCCGACGGCGCCCTGACCGCCGTTGTCCGATCCCGGTCCGGGCTGATTCGGCCCACGGGCGGCGTGGGTAGGGTGATCGTGACGGACGGAGGCGATCATGACGGCTGACCACCCCTCGGCGCCGCACGGTGAGCTGCCTGGCGCTACGGCTGAGCCGGTGGAATCGATCCTGCTCGACGAGCCCAGCACCACCGACCTGCGGGCGAAGGTGACCGAGGCGTGGCAGGAGTTCGCTCGCGCGCTCGCCGTGCGACTGCGGGACCTTCCGGTGGGGGCGCATCTCGACGTGACGCTGGACCCGACCGCCTCCGGCACCGGAGACGCCGTCTATTCGATCAGCGTCGACGTGGACGCCGACGGCGTGCTGTCCGCCCGTGCGGTCGGAAACGCCGCCCTGCCGGCGGGCTACCGACTGGACCGGGGCGCGGTGGCGGACATGGTCGCGCTCGGTTGGTCCCCGCCGGGGGTGGTCCCCGGCTCCGGTGGTTCCTTCGGGCTGAACGCCACGACGGGCGAGTCGACCAGGGTCGCCACGCTGCTCTCCCGCACGCTGCGCGACGTCTACGGTGCTCCGCACCCGGCCTTCCTGGTCTATCTGGTGCACGACGCCGAGGGGGAACCGCTGTCCTCGGAACCGCTGGGCACCGCGCGCAGCGAGTTCGGTCCGGACGCCGATGTCGAGGCGGACCTGGAGGAGGCGCTCGCCGAGGCGGCCGCCGCGCAGGTCGAGCGGGACGACGTGCTCGACCTGGCGGACCGGGTCCGTACGGTGGTCTCCACGATGTTGAAGTCGGACACCGACCGGTTGCAGATCGACTCGGACGGCGACATCACCATCCGCGCCGGCTCGGCGATGGTCTTCGTGCGGGTGCGGGACAATCCACCTCTGGTGGACGTCTTCTCCCCGGTGCTCACCGAGGTGGAGCCGACCGAACGCCTCTACGTCAAGCTCTCCGAGTTGACCAACCGGATGCCGATCGGCCGCCTCTATTGCGCCGACGACACGGTCTGGGCGTCGATCCCGGTCTTCGGCCGCAACTTCCAGGCCACCCACCTGATGCTGGCGGTGCAGGTGATGACCGGTCTCGCCGACGAGCTGGACGACCGTCTGCACGGCGAGTTCGGCGGCAAGCGGTTCTTCGGTGAGGGCGACAAGCCGGTCCGACGCGACGACTCGGAGCACCGCACCGGCATGTACCTCTAGGGCACGTCCAGCAGGGTCTTGCCGACCGTCGCGCGCGCCTCGATGGCGGCGTGCGCGTCGGCGGCGCGGTCCAGCGGGAATCGCTGGCCGATCAGCGGTCGCAGGCGGCCGGCCGCCGCGTCCGCCAGGGCCTGCTCGGTGTACGCCCGCAGCCGCGCGGGCGGCACGTCCGGCCGGATCAGTGTGACCTGCCGTGCCGTGGCGGCCTCCCCGGAGACCGGCGACCACTCCCCGCTGGCCAATCCGAAGCTGACCATGCGGCCACCCGGGTCCAGCAGCTCGAATGCCGCTCGGGCCACCGCCCCGCCGACCCCGTCGAGCACCACGTCGACCCCACCCGTCGCAGCTCGGACGCGGTCGGCCCAGTCGGGCAGGCGGTAGTCGACGGCCAGGTCGGCGCCCAGGCCGGTCAGCAGCTCCACCTTGCGGGGTCCGCCGGCGACGCCAATCACCCGGGCGCCGGCCCGGGACGCGAGCTGCACGAGGAGGCTGCCCACGCCGCCAGCGGCGGCCTCCACCAGCACCCGGTTGCCGGGTTGTACGCCCACCGCCTCGATCAGCATGGTGGCGGTACGCCCGTCGGCCAGTAGTGCCACCGCGTCGTCCAGCGCCAACCCGGCGGGCACCTCGATCGGTGCTGACACGTCCACCACCGCGCGTTCGGCGTAGGCGCCGGAGCCGCCGGTGGCGCTGACCACCCGTCGCCCGATCAGTGCCGGGTCGACGTCCGGCCCGACGGCGGTGATCGTCCCGCCGACGCCGTTGCCGGGGATCAGCGGTGGTGTGACCTGGAACGGCCCGGGGCGACCGGAGCGCTGCTGCGTCTCGACGAAGGTGATGTTCACGTGCGCGACGTCGATCAGCACCTGCCCGGGGCCGGGCGTCGGGTCGGGGGCGGTGCCCGGCACCAGCACGTCGGGCCCGCCGAACTCCCGCAACCAGATCGCCCGCATGTGGTCCCCCTCGGCCTCGGCGGGCCTCGTGCCACGCCACGACCATTGCACCTGTTGAAGCGGGCTTGAGGTCAAGGTCGGGTGGAAGGACCCACGCCCGGGGATTCGACCAGCCGGGAGAGCACGATGGTGCTGCGGGTGGAGGTCACGAAGGACTCGGCGCGCAGCCGCTCCAGCGCCGCCTCCAGGTGGGCGATGTCGGCGGCGCGCAGGTGCACGAGCGCGTCCGCCTCCCCGGAGACCGTGTACGCGCCGACCACCTCCGGGTGTCGGCGTGCGGCCACCCCGATCTGTGCGGGGGTGGTCCGGCCGGCGCAGAACAGCTCGACGAACGCCTCCGTGGTCCACCCGACGGCGGCCGGGTCCACGACGGCGGTGAATCCCCTGATCACGCCGGTGGCCCGCAGCCGGTCGACGCGACGCTTGACTGCCGGGGCGGAGAGTGACACCCGCGTGCCGATGTCGGCGTACGACGCACGGGCGTCGGCGACGAGTAACGCAATGATCCGCTGGTCTACCGCGTCTATCTGCAACGTTCCGCCTCTGGGAAGCAACGGTTGTGGCTGTTACCAAAGTTCAACGGTACCTACTCTTGGTGACCGTGAACCAGCACCGAGTGCCGCGAAAGCGGACATATCTCTTGTGCTCGCCGGAGCACTTCGCGGTTGAGTACGCGATCAACCCGTGGATGGACGTGACCACCCCGGTCGACAGGGACCTGGCCGTCAAACAGTGGGACCGGCTGCGCGAGACGCTGGTCGGCCTCGGTCACGAGGTGCACCTGCTCACCCCCGAGCAGGGCCTGCCCGACATGGTCTACGCCGCCAACGGCGGCTTCACCGTGGACGGCAGCGTGTATGGCGCTCGGTTCAAGCACGAGCAGCGGGCCGCCGAGGCCGCCGTTCACCACGCCTTCTACGAGTCGCAGGGCTGGCGGTTCATCGCACCGAGCGAGACCAACGAGGGCGAGGGCGACTTCGCGTACGTGCCGGAGGCGCACGGCGGGCTCATCCTGGCCGGGCACGGCTTCCGCACCGAGCTTTCGGCGCACGGTGAGGCGCAGGAGGCGTTGGGTCGGCCGGTGGTGTCGCTGCGCCTGATCGACCCTCGCTTCTATCACCTGGACGTGGCGCTCGCGGCCATCGACGACTCGAACGTCGTCTACTTCCCGGGCGCGTTCTCCGCGGCCAGCCAGCGGGTGCTCACCCAGCTCTTCCCGGACGCGGTGATCGCCGACGACGAGGACGCGATGGCCTTCGGGCTCAACCTGGTCAGCGACGGCGCCAACGTGGTGCTCAACAGCGAGGCCACCCGGCTGGCCGGCAAGCTGAAGGCCGCCGGATACAACCCGGTGGCGGTCGACCTGGCCGAGCTGAAGAAGGGCGGCGGCAGCGTGAAGTGCTGCATCGCCGAACTGCGGCACTGACCCGCGAACGCCTCGGGGCCGGCCTCCCGCTGGGAGACCGGCCCCGAATCGTGCTCAGGGTGGGCGTTCAGCCCAGCGTGGCCAGCTCGTTGATCAGCACGTTCGACATGACCTGACCGTCGCGCTGCACCTCCCGCAGATACCACTTCTGCTGGGGCGTGCGCGGCTGGTTGAACTGCCAGATGCCGCGCGGGCTGTCGATCTGGCCGATCTTGCCGAGGGCCAGGTTGACCTGCTGCGGCGTGGGCTTCCCGCCGGTCAGCTGGATGGCCTGGTCGAGGACCTGCGCCGCGTCGTACGACGCCATCGCGTACGTGGTGGGGGTGACCTGGTACTTCTTGCGGTAGGCCGAGGCGAAGACCCGGTTGGACGTGTTGTTCAGGTCGGCCGAGTAGTTCAGCGCGGTCTGGATGCCCAGCGCGTTGTCCTTCAGGTTCTCCAGCACGGAGCCCTCGGTGAGGAAGCCGGGTGCGTAGACCGGGCCGGCGAACTTCTCCCGAAGCTGCTTGATGAACTCCACAGCGGCAGCCCCGGCGAAGAAGCAGAAGACGGCCGTGGGCTTCTTGGCCAGTGCCTTGGTGATGTCCGAGGCGTACGTCGTCTTGCCCGGGTTGGGGTTGGCGCTCGTGTAGGTCACCGGGTCGGAGATGCGCGCGTCGTTCGCGCCGAACTCCTCCCGGAAGCCGCGCACCACGTCCGGGCTGCCGACGTTCTCCGGCATGATGATCGCGACGCGGCTGTTCGGCCTCAACTGGTCACGCAGGTAGCGGCCCAGCGCCCGGCCGGCCTCGTCCAGCACGTACGACGTCCGCCAGATGTAGAAGACGCTCTGGAGGCTGCTCGGTGAGGCGTTGGAGCCGATCAGCGGGACGCGGGCTTCCTCGACGGTGTCGCGGATGCCGACCATCACCGCCGAGTTGACCACGCCGGTGAGCGCCAGCACGCCCTGCTTGAGCAGGCCTTCGACGGCGGCCTTGCCGGTCTTGGCGGTGTCACCCTCGTCGGCGGTCAGCAGGTTGACGGGGTGGCCGCCCAGCCGCTGGTCGTGCAGGTCGAGGAAGACCTGGAATCCGTTGGTGATGTCGTCGCCGATGCTCTTGAACCCGCCGCCCTGCGGCGTGATCAACCCGATCTTGACCGGGCTGCGGTCGGCGGCCGGCTGGGCGTCGGTGTCGGAGCCACACCCGGCGACGAACCCGGTGGTACCGAGCGCGGCCAACAGTTGGAGCGCCCGCCTGCGATTCATCTGCGACACCGAGTTCCTTCCAAGGAGCGTTGCAGGGCCGAACACCGCCCCTCCGGCGTTCTACCTGGTCCGCGACGCTGCGTCAATGGCTATAGATCATCGTGCAGGGCCCGCAAAGCGTCGAGAACCTGAGGCCAGGCGGACGACTCAGGGTCGATCAGCCCGAAATGCTCGCATCCGGGCAGTTCAACAAGGGAGATATCGGATCCTGCGCCACGGGCTGCTGTGACGAAGTCGCGGCTCATCTCCGCCGGAACCTGTTGATCCTCCGAGCCGTGAATGACTACGGTGCGTGTTCGAATGGGTACCAACATTCGTGGATCCGCCGCCGCGTACCGGTCCGGCATCTCCGCCGGGCCGCCGCCGAGCAACGCCGCCACCGCGCCCGCGTCCAGGTCCCGCCGGTACGCCTCGCCCAGGTCGGCGACCGGGGCCAGGGCGAGCACCCCGGCCACCGTCGCCGGGGCGCTGGCCGCCACGTACATCGCCAGGTGGCCGCCGGCAGAGTGCCCGAGCAGGGTCGGCGCGGCCCGGGTCACCCGGCCGGGCAGCGCCTCGGCGGCCAGCGCCGGCAGCTCGGCCACGCCGGTCAGGACGTCGGTCAACGTGCCCGGCCAACCGCCTCCCGGCTGCCCGGTCCGCCGGTATTCCAGCTGCGCCACCGGGTAGCCGCAGGCAGCGAGAGCGGCCGCGAGCGGGCCGGTGTGCCGCCGGTCGTACTCGGCCCGCCAGAAACCGCCGTGCACCACGACGACCAGCGGTCGCGCGGGGCCGGTCCCCGCCGGGAAGCGCAGGTCGGCCACCTGATCCGGGTGGTCGCCGTACGCGACGGTCCGGTCGGGTTCCGGCGCGGGTCGGGTCAGCACGGCGCGCGGGTCGACAGGCATGGCGCGACGGTAGCGCGCCCCGCCCGGGTGTTTCGGCCCCGGGAGTAGGTCCCGGGCGGCATGGGTCGCGCTCGCTGGGTAAAGATGGACCCCATGACCGAAGCGCGCTCCGCTGGACAAGACGACGAGCCCGGCCCCGACGATTCCGGCCACTCCGGCACCGTTGTGGTGGTCGGCCCGGACGGCCGGCCGATCGGCACGATGCAGACCGACGAGGGCCAGGGCGAGGACCCGACCCGCCTGGTCGAACAGCCGGCCAAGGTGATGCGGATCGGCAGCATGATCAAGCAGTTGCTGGAGGAGGTGAAGGCCGCACCCCTGGACGACGCCAGCCGCAACCGGATGCGGGAGATCCACGAGCGGTCGATCGTCGAGCTGAAGGAGGGCCTCGCCCCCGAGCTGCGCGACGAGCTTGAGCGCATCTCGCTGCCCTTCGCCGAGGACAAGGCCCCCAGTGAGGGCGAGCTGCGGATCGCGCACGCCCAGCTCGTCGGCTGGCTGGAGGGCCTGTTCCACGGCATCCAGGCGGCCCTGGTGGCCCAGCAGATGGCCGCCCGGGTCCAGCTGGAGCAGATGCGTGGCGGCCGGCAGGCGCTGCCCAGCGGCCCCGGTGGGATGGTCCCCGGGATGCCGGGCATCGCCCAGCCGGGCAGCGGTGAGGGCCACAACACCGGTCAGTACCTCTGACCGGTCGCGGCCCGCTCAGTCCAGACCGAAGACCTTCTCCAGGTACGCCGCCACGCCGTCCTCGGTGTTCGCCGTCGTCACGTCGTCGGCGACCGCCAGGACGGCGCGGTGCGCGTTGGCGACCGCCACGCCCCGCCCCGCCCAGGTGAGCATCGGCACGTCGTTGGGCATGTCGCCGAAGGCCAGCACGTCGGCGGCGCTCACCCCGAGTCGATCGCAGTACCAGTCCAGGCCGGCAGCCTTGGTCACCCCGGCGGCGGAGATCTCCACCAGGCCGGAGGACGACGAGTGCGTGGCCTCCGCCAGCCCCGCCACCGCTGCCGCGATCAGCTCGGCGAACGCGTCCGGGTCCTGCTCGCCGGCTCGGGCCAGCAGCTTCACCGCCGGGGCCGAGAGCAGTTCCTCGGGCGTCTCGACCGGTCGGATGCCGGCGGCGTCGGCGTCCCAGCGCAGCGGGTAGTGCGCCTCGTGTCGCATCTCCCGGCTGTTGAGGATCTCGACGGCGAAGCTGATGCCGGGCACCTCAGCGCGCAGCCTCCGGGCCACCTCGGCCAGGTGCTGCGGCGCCAGCGGGTCAGCCCGCAGCACCTCGTCGGAGAACGGGTCGTAGACCACGGCCCCGTTGGCGCAGACGGCCGGCAGAGGCTCGGCCAGTTGGTCGTACACCATCTTGAGCCAGCGGACCGGACGGCCGGTGACCAGGACGACCGGCGTGCCTTGCGCGGAGATCCGCGCGAGCACGTCGGTGGTGCGTGGGCTGACGGTGTGGTCGTCGCGGATCAGCGTGCCGTCGATGTCGGTGGCGATCAGGCGGGGTGTCTCTTGCATCACCGGGACAGTAGCCGGTCGAGGTACACCGCCACTCCGTCGTCGTCGTTGCGCAGGGTCACCTCGTCGGCGGCGGCCCGGACGTCCGGGTGCGCGTTGGCCACCGCCACCCGCGCCCAGCCGGCCCACTCGAACATCGGCAGGTCGTTGGGCATGTCACCGAAGACCAGCACGTCGGCCGGGTCGACCCCGAGGGTCTGCGCCACCACGGTCAGCCCGCTCGCCTTGTCCACGCCGGGCGGGCAGATCTCGATGAAGCCGAGCCCGGCCTGGGTGAGCGTGGCGACCTGCGGTGAGACGATCCGGCGGGCCACCGCCAGCAGTTCGTCCACGTGGTGGTCGGCGGTCCGGGCGAATGCCTTGATCACATCGCAGGAGAGGCACTCCGCGCGGGTCCGCGCCTCGAACCGGTCCTGGTAGGGCCAGCTCTCGTGGTAGTCACCCCAGAGCGGCGCGTCATGCTCGTCGGACGCCTCGACCATCACCGTCAGCGGGCCGACAGCGGCTTCCAGGTCGGCGAGCAGCCGGGCCAACACCTCGGCGGGCAGCCGCTCGTCGCGGAGCACCAGCGGGCCGGAGGGGTCGCTCTGGTCGACCACCCGTCCGCCGCCGGCCATCACCAGGAAGTCGGCGGCGCGGATGTCGTTGCGGGTCAGTTCGGTCAGCCGGGGGCCGCGACCGGTCGCGCCGACCACCGGAATTCCGGCGGCCCGCACCCGGTCGAGCACCCCATGGGTGTACGCGGAGACGGTCTCGTCGCCGCGGACCAGTGTCCCGTCGAGGTCGGTCGCGATCAGCTTGGGTAGTCCCGGGCGGGTCATCGTTCCTCCTTCGCCCGCCGCCGTCGCAGCCTGCCGTGCGGTCGGAAAAGCCGAGGCCCGGCGTAACGGCGGGCAGCAACCGTACCTCGCGGAACGGGTCGCATCCATGGCTTCCAGGCGAATCGGACGCCAACGGGCGGCACTTCTCCGGTGTCCGTCGAACGCGGCGCGGCGAGGACAGCCGTTGCCGGGATCCGCGCAGCTCAGGACGGGGTGTCGGGGCGCGCGAAAGGCGCGGCGGGGGTGACCGTCAGGTCGGCCGGTGCGGGCAGGCCGTCCTCCTGCACCGGGTCGCGGTCCCGGCGACGGCGCCAGGCACGGGCCGCCGGCACGTCCCCGGGCTGGTCGTCCTCCGGCGTCCCGGCCGGGGCCAGCCGCAGGGCCGCAGCGAGCAGCACACAGGCGGCGAAGGCCATGATCAGGCCGCGACCGTACTCGGCCTTGAAGCCGTCCTGTGCCGAGTAGAAAAAGGTGCGCTGACCGGAATCGTTGAGGGTGGCCGTGGCGGCGACCAGCAACGCCAGCAGGGCACCGGCCAGCGTGAGGCCGGTCAACCGGGCATTCGACCGCACGGACGCGGTGCCGCGAAGCGCCAACACCACGGTGCAGACCAGCGCGAGAAGCCCCACCAGGTAGCCGACACCGAAGCCGCCGACCTCGGACACCCCGGCGGGCACCTCGATCGTGGCGTCCCCCTCGGGCCCGCCGTTCGGCAGGCTCATCACCAGCCACTCACCGACCATCGAGGCGACCCCGGCCACCGCGCCCAGACCGGCGAGCAGCAGGGGCAGCCGAGGGTCCTGGGTGAGCCCGGCCAGGGACCAACCGAATCGGCGGCGCGGGGCCGGGTCGTCGTCGGCACCCCACTCGATCACGGCCAGACCGTCGGAGCGGTCGCCCTGCCGTGGGATGGGAAGCTCCTCGGACATCGGTCATCCTTCCGTCCGGTCACGGACCTGGGTCGCATCATGGCACAGCCAGCTGTGCGTGACGGGGATCGCAGGGCGGGCGTCCGCCCCGGTCGGTCGCTCGGCGGTCACCTTTCCGCTAGCGTTCTCCCCATGCCTATCCGTACCGCTTCAGCACAATGGCAGGGCAATCTCACCGAGGGCGCCGGCACCGTCCGCACCGGTAAGGGCGGCCTGTCGGGCAACTACTCGTTCAAGTCGCGCTTCGAGGAGGGCGAGGGCACCAACCCCGAGGAGCTGATCGCCGCCGCGCACGCCGGCTGCTTCTCGATGGCGTTCTCGAAGGCCCTCGCCGACGCGGGCTCGACGGCCACCTCGGTCGAGACCACCGCCAAGGTCCACCTGGACAAGACCGACGCCGGGATGACCGTGACCCGGATCGACCTGGAGACCGTCGGCCAGGTCCCGGGCATCGACGACGCGGAGTTCCAGAAGCTCGCCGAGGCCGCCAAGGCCAACTGCCCGATCTCCCGCCTGCTCTCGCCCGGCGCCGAGATCACCCTCAACGCCCGCCTGGCTTCCTGAGCCGGTCGACCCACGAACCGCTCGACCACGGAGAGAGTCCTCGCCCACCTCGGGAATCACTCTCTCCGTGGCCCCGCGGATCCCTGCGGTGCTCCAACTGACCGGGCCGGGCGCACCCCGCATCGGGCAGAATGGGTGAGGTGCCGGTGGAGATGACCCGCGAGCGCTTCGAGGAACTGGTCGGCGATGCCCTCGACGAGGTGCCCGAGGAACTGCTCGGCCTGATGAGCAACGTGGTGATCCTCGTCGAGGACGACCCACCGCCGGGCGAGGCCGACCTGCTCGGTCTCTACGAGGGTCACGCCCTCACCAGCCGCGGCTGGGACTACTCCGGCGTCCTGCCGGACCGGATCTTCATCTACCGACACCCGATCCTGCGGATCTGCGACAACGACGACGACGTCATCGACGAGGTGGCGGTGACCGTGGTGCACGAGATCGCCCACCACTTCGGCATCGACGACGAGCGGCTGCACGCGCTGGGCTGGGGCTGAGCGCCACCGGTCAACGGCAGCCGGTCCTCGCAGCGCGGCCGCTGGCACGTGGTTGCCCGGGTCGCCTACCTTCGGTGCAGCGACCGCAACCCTGTCAGGAGGCACCCTTTCATGCGCAGCGAGCTGTTCTCCTCGGAGAATCTGGAAAAGGAGTCCGCACAGCCCGGCATGCGGCTGCAGAACTCCAAGATGTTGAAGATCGAGCTCAACGGTGAGGCGATGGCCCGGGTCGGGTCGATGGTCGCCTACCAGGGAAATGTGCAGTTCCAGGCGTTGGGCTCGGGTGGGCTCGGCAAGTTCCTCAAGCAGAAGCTCACCGGCGAGGGCGTCCCGCTGATGAAGGTCTCCGGCCAGGGTGACGTCTTCCTCGCCGAGCTGGCCAAGGACGTGCACATCATCGACCTGGAGCCGGGCGACGCCCTCTCCATCAACGGCTCCAGCGTGCTCGCCTTCGACTCGACCCTGCAGTACGACATCAGGATGGTCGGCGGCGCCGGGATGGCCTCGTCGTCCGGCCTGTTCAACTGTGTGTTCAGCGGCTACGGCCGGATCGCCATCACCACCAGGGGCACGCCGGTCGTGCTCAACGTGGACGCCCCGACGTACGTCGACCCGCAGGCCGCGGTCTGCTGGTCGGCCAACCTCCAGACCGGCTACCACCGGGCCGAGCAGATCGGCCTCGGCACGCTGCTGGGCCGACGCACCGGTGAGTCGTTCACGATGAGCTTCGCCGGCCAGGGCTTCGTGGTGGTGCAGCCGTCCGAGGAGCCGCCGGTCATGGGCAGTGGCCAGCAGCAGCAGGAGGGCGGTCTGCTCGGCGGTCTGCTGAGCTGACAGCGGCGGTGCGGGCGCTCCCGAGTTTTTGGGGGGCGTCCCGCGCCTGGTCAGGTCAGCTCGCCGGTGCGCAGTCGGGCCAGCCAGGCTGCCGCGTCGGCGTAGTCGACGTCGGAGAGGCCGGCCGGTGCGGGCACCGGCCGCTCGCCCGCCGACTCGGCCCACCGGTGCCGGGGATACGAGCCCAGGAACCGGACGTCGGCGCAGACCCGGCGGAGCCCCTGCAACGCCTCGCCCAGGCGGACGTCGGCCACGTGACCGGTGCAGTCCAGGAAGAAGACGTACCGGCCCAGCGCCTCCCCGGTCGGGCGGGACTCGATGCGGGTCAGGTTGACCCCGCGGACGGCCAGCTCCATCAGCACCGACAGCAGCGCGCCGACACGGTCGTGGGCGATGTAGACCGCGAGCGAGGTGAGGTCGTCGCCGGTCGGCGGTGGGGGCGGCCCGGGACGGGACACCAGCACGAACCGGGTCACCGCGTCGGGATGATCCGCGATCTTGTCGGCGAGTATCGCGAGCCGGTGCCGGGTCGCCCCGATCGGTGCGCAGATCGCCGCGTCGTACTCGCCGGCACCGGCACCGGCGGCAGCCGCGCCGTTGGACAGCACGTCGACCACGACGGTGTCGGGCAGGTGGTCGCGCAGCCAGCCCCGGCACTGGGTGGACGCCTGCGGGTGGGCCGCCACCGTCCGGATCGAGGTCAGTGACGTGCCGGGTCGGGCGCCGAGCACGAACTCCACCGGCAGGATCACCTCCCGGGTGATCACCAGCGGCTCGCCCTCGGCCATCTCGTCCAGCGTGACGCCGACCGCGCCGCCGATCGAGTTTTCCAGCGGCACCAGCGCGGCATCGGCGTCGGAGTCACGGACGCTGTCCAGTGCCTCACCGACGCTGCGGGCGGGCGTACGGGTGCCGCGCTCGGCGGCGGGGACGGAACGCAGGGCCTGCTCGGCGAAGGTGCCCTCCGGCCCGAGGTAGACGAAACGTGTCGGCGGTGTTCCCGGCATGCCGATCAGCCTACGCACCCGGGCCGGCGGCCGGACCGGCCTCACAGGCGAGGGCACGGATACCGGCGGGGCCGGTGGCGCGTACCTCGATGGTGCAGACGTCCGTGCCGGCCGTGACCAGCGTCGGTGCGGCCGCCTGGCCCCGGGTCACCACCTGGAGTTCCTCGTGGCCGGTCACCTCCAGCACGGTGAACTGCCAGTCGGCGGCGCAGAGTGGGCCGGTGCGGACCTGGACCCGGACGTTGGCCGGGAGGACTCCCGCCCGCCCGCGCAACAGTTGCACCACCCGCTGCCCGGTCGGCCCGTTGCGGCAGGCGGTCGCGACCAGACCGGCATCGGCGGTGGGCGTGACCGCGACGGGCGGCGGTGCGGTCACCTGCGGGGTGGCGGGAGCGGTGCTCGCGCCAGGTGGCGTCGGTGCCGCGGTGTGGGTGGGCAGGGCGGTCGGCTCACTCAGCTCGGGTGGGGCGCCACAGCCGGCCAGCACCGTGACGACGAACACCGCGAGTGCGACCGGCAGGACCCGGGCGGCGGTCCCTGCGGGGACGCGACCGGTCGACCGGCCACGAGTCGCCGGTGAGATGTGGATCGTCGCCCGCGATGGGGGAGACGCGGGGCGGGGTGGGGTGAACGGCACGGGCCGATCCTCGGGACATCGGAGAATTCGTCGCGGCCGGGGTGGCCGAGCCCATCGTAGGGTGAGCGGCCGGTGGGGGTGAAGCTCAGCCGGTGACGCGGTGCCCGGCGCGCTGTAGCGCGGCAGTGCCCTCGGTCAGCCGGACAGCCGGCACCAGCAGATAGTCGGTGTCGAAGGTGGAGAACGTGACCACGCTGACCCGTGCCTCGGCCAGCGGGTCGACCAGCGCGGCAAGGCTGCCGATGGCGGCCATACCCACCGGGGCGGTGACCCGCAGACAGCGCCACACGGTTTCCACCATGGCCTGTGCCGGAGCCCGGTCGGTCGGGCAGATCACGGAGATCCCGTCGGAGGTCCAGCTCACCGTGACCACGTCGGTGTCGCGAAGCCCGCTGGACAACGCGTACGGCAGGGTGGTGCCGGCGGCCAGGCGGCACACGGCGTAGTCCCCCGGCAGCAGCGCGATATCGAGCATGAGGGCACCCTACGGCCTGCGCGCGGGCTCATCCCAGCAACGCCGCGTGCGGTGAACAACACACTCCGCCGCAGGTCAGACCTCGGAGAAGAAGGTGAGCGAACCGGCGACGGTGCCGTCGGTGAGCACCGGAGTGGAGATCGCGTCGACGGTCGCGTCGGAGTTGTCGGCCGAGGCGGCCTGCACCCGGAGCAGCCCACGAGCGAGTCGGCCGGAGGAGAGCGCCAGCAGGGGCGGGATCTTGTCGGCCTCGGCCTCGGTCAGCTCGCCCCGGTTGGCGGTGAAATCGAGCAGGCGCAGCCCTCCGTCGAGCAGCGGTCGCCCGATCAGAGCGCCCGGCTCGCCCAGACAGAGCAGCTCGCAGCCGGCCGTGGAGATCGCCACCACCCTCGTGTCGGCGTCGATCAGCAGGCACGGCTCGTCGGCCCGGGACACTGTCGAGGACCATTGGCCGACATTGTCGGACTCCGGCTCTGTCGAGGCCCGCGCCGCCGGCACGAACGCTTCCGAGAGCGAAAGTTCGACGTGGGCCACCGCGCCTCCTATGTGCACCGATCGACTGTCCACGCTAGCGGGTCGCCGACGAATCACCGAGCGCACCTGGTCACCCTGGCCGCACAGCCTGAACCGAGGCGGCCGGTGACGGCGCGGGAAGCCGGTGAGGTGGACGGGGGACCGGAGCCGCGTGGCGTCGCCGGTGACGTTACCGGCGACTGGCCGGCTTGTCAGCGGCCGTTCGGCCCTCGTCATACCACCGGTAGTCGGCAGCTGGACGGTACGTGCCGTTCAGCCAGGTGCCAGGGTGCTGTGCGACCCGGGACAGCTTCTCGGCCGTGGCAGGGCTGATCCGACTGCCACCGGCCACGAGAAGCCGATCCAGCTCGCGGTGGGTGGCCATCAGACAGTCCTTCGGAAGGCCGTAGACACTGATAACGCCGGAGCCGACGAAGGTCAGCACCGGCGTCACCGGGACGGGCAGCCCCACCGCGTCGGAGAGGGCCTTGCTGGCCCGCTTGGCGTCCCGGCGGGACTCGGCCACGTACGGCGGTCGCTTGCCGTTGATCTGCACGACGTCCCCGGCGACGAGCACTCTGGCCCGGCCGTGGTCGGCGATGGTCACGGCGAAGAGGCCGCTCGGCCCGATGGCGAGGAACCCGGCGCGCTCGTCCTGACCGCGGTCGAGGATGTCTGTCACGTCGGTGCGCGGCCACTCGATCACGTGCCAGGCAGGCCCGAGGTGATCGAGTTGGCCCAGCGCCCGCGCCCCGGCCGCCTCCAGGCGGCGCGCCCCTCGCTCGGCCCGACGGCGGCGGGCCCACTCGAGCGGTGTCGGACGGACTGGTTCGAGAACCCCCGTCGACTCGGCACGGGGGTGTGGCACCGCGACGGGCGGCAGTGCCCGAGCGGACGGTACGGCTCGTCGTGCGGGAAAGACAGTCATCGTCGTCGACCTCCGGCAAAAGGTCCCTCGAAGTTATGTCCCCACTACCCTACGTTGCCACTACCGGGGTTCGGCAAGCCGGAGCGCCGGAATGACTGTGGATGAATGCCATATTCATCCACAGTTCTTTTCTCGGATGCCGCCAAACCCTGCCCTACGCTGCGGGAGTGACCCACTACGTCGACAGTGAAGTCGGGCGGCTCGGCACCGTACTGCTGCACCGGCCCGGCCCCGAACTGGCCCGGCTCACCCCACGCAACAACGACTCGCTCCTGTTCGACGCGATCCCCTGGGTCGGGCGGGCCCAGGAGGAGCACGACGCGTTCGCGGCCGCCCTGCGCGAGCGCGGGGTGGAGGTGCTCTACCTGGCCACCCTGCTGGCCGAGACGCTTGCCGTCGCGGACGCTCGCGCCGAGCTCACCGAACAGGTGCTGCGCTCCCGACGGCTCGGCGACACCCTGCGGGCCCGCGTCGCCGACCACCTCTCCTACCTGGACCCGGCGGCCCTGGCCGACGTGCTGACCGCCGGGCTGGCCCACGAGGAACTGCGGATCAGCTCGGAGCGGCCCGGCGGGCTGGTCTACACCCTGATGGATCGGCACGACTTCGTCATCGACCCGCTGCCCAACCTGCTGTTCACCCGAGACTCGTCGCTCTGGATCGGCGACCGGGTCGGCGTCACCAGCCTGGCCATGCCCGCCCGCCGCCGCGAAACCACGCTGACCGACGCCATCTACCGGCACCACCCGCGCTTCGCCGGCACCGAGTTCGTCTACCGCCCCAACCTCGAACACCTTGAGGGCGGGGACGTGCTGCTGCTCGCGCCCGGGGTGCTGGCGGTCGGGGTGGGCGAACGGACCACACCGGCCGGTGCCGAACGCCTCGGTCGGCAGGTCTTCGCCGCCGGCCTGGCCCACACCATCCTGGTGGTGCCGATCGCCCAGAAGCGCGCCACCATGCACCTCGACACCGTCTGCACGATGGTCGACGTGGACGCCGTGCTGATGTACCCCAACATCGCGAGCACGCTGTCGGCGTACACCGTCATCGCCGGCGCGGACGGTGAGGACCCGCGGGTGGACGGGCCGGCGCCGTTTCTGCGGGCCGCCGCCGACGCGATGGACCTCGACCTGCTCCGGGTCATCGACACCGGGCTGGACCCGGTCACCGCGGAACGCGAGCAGTGGGACGACGGCAACAACACCCTCGCGCTGGCGCCCCGGCTCTGCGTGGGCTACGAGCGCAACACCGAGACGAACGCACAGTTGGAGCGAGCCGGCATCGAGGTGATCCCGATCGCCGGCTCCGAGCTGGGGTCCGGCCGGGGAGGGCCGCGCTGCATGTCCTGCCCGATCACCCGCGAGCCGTTGCCGGCCGGAACGGGCCGGGCCGGGCTCAGCGGAGGGTGAGCTGGCGGCCGAGCAGCCCCTGACGGGCGCGTCGGCCGGCGGCGTCCAGCGGGTCGGTGGCGGCGAGCGCCTCCGCGTACCGCTTCGCGAACTGCGCCACCGGGTCCTCCCAGTCGGCGGCCGGAGTCTCCTCCGGCAGGTCCCAGACCGGCACCAGACGACCGTGCGCGCGGAACATGCCGGCGAACTTGGTCTGCTCGCCGAGCGTCAGCGAACCGGCCGCGCCGAGGCGGGCCAGCGCGTCCAGGGCGGCGTCCTCGTCCTCGGGCAACACCCAGCGCACGTGTGCCTTCTCCGGGACCTGACACCAGTACGCGGCCTTCGCGGCGGTCAACCGCACGGTCGGGTAGATCGCCGCGTTGGCTCGCTCCAGAGACGCCTGGACGGTCGGATCATCGCCGGCCCCGGGGTCGAGCCAGAACTCGAAACCCTCGTGCATCGTGATGTCCAGTGGACCGTCCGCGAGGATGTCCTGGAGGCGTGGGCCGGGGCCGGGCAGCGGCGGCACGGCCACCTGGCCACCCGGCTCGGTCCGCAGTGCGCAGAGCAGCGCCTCGGCCAGGTCCCGGGAGACGTCACCGGACTGCTGGTGGCGCTGGAGGCCGATGAGCACTCGACCGTCCGGCTTGCTGATCGCCGGGGCGGCCATCGGCAGCACCGTGGCGAGCGTCGCCGACCGGTCGCCGAACTCCTCGACCAGGGCGGGTGCCAGTCGCAGCGGCGCGGAGGCGGCCGGCACCAACTCGCGCAGGGCGATCCACTCGGGTTCGTCGACCAGCCCGTCGAACGGACGCGGCACGAAGATGTCCCGCACCTTCTCCCGGCGGGGGGCGGTGTCGGCTGCGGTGCGCTGGCTCTTTCGACGCTTGCTCACGGCGTCACAGCCTAGAGCCCCGACCGGCTTTCCGTGGGCGGGACCCACCCATCCCGAGCCCGTCGAGCACCGGTCACACCGACGAGGTCATGATCAAGGACGGTCAGCGTGCCGGCACCAGGTCGGGTCGGGGTGCCGGCACCGGGTCGAACTCGGCCCAGACGCGCTGGCCCATGCCGTCGCGCTCGACTCCCCAACGGGTGGCCAGACCGGCCACGATGTGCAGCCCTCGCCCGTCCGCCGCGTCGAGGCTGGCTGTCCGGATCCGCGGCCCGGTGCTCGCACCGCCGTCGGTGACCCGCAACTGGATCAGAGCGCCCTCGGCCGAGGGGCGTAGGTGCCAGGCCACCCGGATGACTCCGCCGGGCAGCGGCCGGGCGTGCCGCACGGCGTTACCCACCAACTCCGCGAGCACCGCGATCAGATCCGCGAGAAGCGTCGGGGGTACGACGTCCGCCAACTCGCCGGCGAGCCGGTGCCGGGCCAGCCGTGCCCCGACCGGGTGGTGGGGAACCACCACGCACCACGCCCGCTCTCTCGTTGCCGCTGCCACCGTCGCCTCCACGTCGCGCCACCTCGGTCAACCGCGTGGTAGCCGCACCTCTGCGACCGTACCGCCGCCGGTCCTCGGACGTAGGGATACCCATCCATTCTGTTGTTCAACGATCCGGCGGACGAGATAGAGGCCGAGCCCTGCCCCCGGATAGCCGCGCCGGTCGCCGGACTCGCCCTGCCAGAACCGGTCGAAGGCCCGCTCCACGTGCTCCGGTCGGATGCCGATGCCCCGGTCGCTGACCCGGAACGCCACCAGTTGACCGTCCACGGAGGCGGTGATCTCGATCGGGGAGTCCGGTGCCGAGTACTTGCCGGCGTTGGTCGTCAGCTCGGTCAACACCGTGGCCAGGCTGGGCCGGTGGCCGAGCGCCTTGGGCAGGTCGGTCGGGAGGAGCAGCACCAGCCGGTGACGCAGGTCCGCCGGCAGGTCCCCGACGGCGGAGCGCAGCGCCTCGCCGAGGTCGAAGGGGGTCGCGGGGTCGTCCCCCGGCCCGGTCTCGGCGGCCGAGGAGAGGAGACGGTCGACCAACCGGGCCAACTCGTTGGCACGCTGCCCGATCACCCGGGCGGCCTGCCGCCGGTCCACCTCGGTGAGCGACTCCCAGTGGTCGGTGAGGGTGTCCGCGTACCCCTTGATGACGGTGACCGGGGTGCGCAGCTCGTGGCTGGTCACCGCGACGAACAGTTCCCGGTCGTGGTCGCGGCGCTGCTGGTCGGTGATGTCGCGGAAGGTGACCACCCGCAACGTGCCCGGACCGGGCAGCTCGCCGGAGGTGATCCGCAGCCAGCGGCCGTCCGGCATCCGGTGGTCCCGGACCTGGCCGGAGGGAGGCAGCGGGAACGGCAACGGCGCGCTTAGCGCCTGCTCGACCGACCGCCCGGTGACCTGGGCGGCGGCCGGGTTCCAGAGTCGGACGTGCCCGTCCCGGTCGACGACGGCCAGCCCGTCGGCGAGTGCCGCCACCACCGGGCCGTCGCCGTGCACCGGCAGGCCGCTCTGGTCGCCGTACATGTGCGCGACGCAGGAGGCGAGGTAGCCGATCACCGCCTGCTGGTCCGGGCCCGGCTCGTCGTCGTCCGAGTAGAGCGCGTGCATGCTCCCGACGATGTGGCCGCCGATCTCCGCCCGGGAGACCACCATCCAGTGCAGGTCGCTGCCGCTCAGCTCGCCGGCCAGCTTGCCGTTGAGGTGGTCCACCCGTGCCTGGCGTACCCGTGGCCCGGCGAGCAGACAGACGGTGTCCGGGTCGTCGGCGGCCAGCGGACGACCGAGGGCCCATTCCGCCGCGCCGGTCGCGGAGATCACGCGACCACCGGTCGGACCGAACTCGACGAACGCCATACCGGTCGCGCCGAGTGCCGGCTGGGCCACCCGGAGGAGCTGGGTGAGGACCGGCAGGCCGGCGTCCCCAGAATTGATCATCTCGATCACGACGGTGTGGCCGGCGAGGAGAGCGGGGAAGTCAATACGCTCCGGCATGGGGGCGAGTCTGCCCCGTCGGCCCGGATTTGGGCACCCCCGCCCGTCAGCGGCCCAGCCGGGCGAGGGCGTACGCCGGCCGGTCGGTGATGATCCCGTCCACCCCGGCGGACAGCACCAGCTCCAGGTCGGTGGGCTCGTTGACCGTCCAGACGTACACCTCGTTGCCGGCCGCTTGGAGCGCGGGCAGCAGCTGCGGACGGCCCCGGACCAGGCCGATGCCGGGCCCGGCGATGCGGGAGCCGAACGGCAGCCGGCCCAACCGCAGCCAGGGCGGCAACACCTCCAGCAACAGCACGGTGGGCAGCGTCGGGGCGAGTTCGCGCACCCGGCGGACCGCCAGCGGGGAGAACGACATCACGGTGACCTGCACCGGGTCGTCCGGCGCCGGGTCGGCCAGCCCGTAGCGGCGCAGCAGGCTGACCAGTCGGCGTTCCACGTTCGAGCCGTAGCGGGACGGGTGCTTCGTCTCGACCAGCAGCCGGACCGGCCGGCCGGCGTCGAGCACCGCGTCCAGCAGCCGGGCCAGGGTGAGTAGCCGGGTGTGCGAGTCGTCCGGCGGCAGGTCGCCGCTCGGTGCGCTGCCCGGATGCCACGAGCCGAAGTCCAGTGCGTCCAGCTCGGCGAGCGTACGCGCGCTGACCAGACCGCGACCGTTGCTGGTGCGGTCGAGTCGACGGTCGTGTACGCAGACCAGATGCCCGTCCCGGGTCAGCCGGACGTCGCACTCCAGGCCGTCGGCGCCCTCGTCGAGAGCGCGAAGGTACGCGGCGAGGGTGTGCTCGGGAAGGTCGTACGAGGCGCCGCGGTGCGCGAAGACCAGTGGCCCGCCCATGCCGTCCGCCTCAGATGACCTGGCCGGGCTGCCCGTTCGCGTCGACCACCGGTCGGCCGACGGCAGCCCACTGGCGCATCCCGCCGTCGGCGTTGCGCACCTGCTCCCAGCCGTTGTTGATCAGGTAGGCGACGACCTGGGCGGAGCGGCCGCCGGAACGGCAGACGACCGCCACCTCCCGGTCGGTGGGCACCTCGGCCAGCCGTGCCGGCAGCTCCATCATCGGCAGGTGGTGAGCGGTGGGGGCGTGGCCGGCCGCCCACTCGTCGTCCTCCCGCACATCCAGCAGGTAGGTCTCGTCGGCGATCTCGGTCACGGGCACGGTGGGAACCTGGGGTCCGAACACAGGAAGCAACACTAGATCCTCGTCGGCCGGTTCGGCACCGACCCGGCCGTCGACACCGTCACAACCGGGTCACCCAGCGGGGGTTGGCCTGCGCCCAGGAGGGCACCCGGGTGCCGCGAACCGCCTCGAACAGCCCGTTGCCCCCGTTGTCCAGCACCACGTACGAGACCTCGTCGATGGTCTGCGGTGACGAGGGCACCTGGACGCCGCGCATTCCGTCGGGCGGCAGCGCGCGCAGCGCGAGGAGCAGGTCCTCCAGGGGTACGCCGTTGGTGTCGACGGTCAACGACCCGCCGACCGCCCGGAGCACCTGGTCGAGCTTGATCGGGTTGCTGCGGAGGTCCGCCCTGCCGGCGCTGTCCAGCATCGCCCGGAGCAACTGTTGCTGGTGGTGCTGCCGGTCGTAGTCGCCGCCGGGCAGGTCGTAGCGCTGCCGGACGTAGTCAAGTGCCTGTGCCCCGTCCATCTGCTGACAGCCGACGGGAAAGACCCGGTTGGTGTGGATCGAGCGGACCTCGGTGTCCACGCACATCTGCACCCCGCCGAGCAGGTCGATGACCTTGCGGAAGCCGGAGAAGTCGATCAGTGCGGCACCGTCGAACCGGATGCCGGTGAGCCGGGTCAGCGTGGCGGAGAGCAGTTGGGCGCCGGCCTGCCCGCCGCCGCCGTGCTCGTACGCCGCATTGATCTTGTCCTGGCCGCCGCCGAAGCCGTTCCCGGCCGGGATGGCGACCAGCAGGTCACGGGGAATGGAGACGAGGTACGCCTCCCGCTGGCCGGCGGGTACGTGCACGATGAGGATGGTGTCGGAGCGTTGGTCCGGCCCGCTGCCTCCGGGGCGGCGGTCGGAGCCGACCAGGAGGTAGTTGAGCGGCCCGTCCAGGTCGGTGCGGTCGGTGCGGGAGTCGGCGTCGAGCAACTGCTCCTTGGTCACCGTTCGCTCGTACCGGTTGCTCAGCGTCCTGATCCCGGCCACGGCGAGCCCGGCCAGCAGCACGAGGACCAGGCCGACGCCGAGCATGATCCGTGACCCGCGGGCGCGGCGTGCTCGGGCCGACGGGGCCGCTCCGGCCCGGCCCGCCGCGTTCCGTCCCCACCTGGACGTGACCGCCTCCCCGCAGCCGATACGTGAAACCTGTTCACGTCAGGCTACGGGCGGTGACGATGCCGTCGCTGGGTTTTCGCGACTCCCGGCCGTCACTTGCGGTTGGAGATCACCTCGGGGTGGGTGAAGACGAACTCGGCGAGCTTGTCCTGCTTGACCGCCCGGAACATCTCCTTGGTCTCCTCGTTCAGACCCTCGGTGTTGTTGCCGTTGGCGTTGAAGGTGCCGTTGTTGGTCTTGAGCATGGTCAGCTCGTTGCCGGTGACCCCACGCATGGTGAAGATGAAGTCCTCGATCGGCACGCCGCCGGTGTCCAGCACGGACGCCTCGCCGGCCGCCTTGATCAACTGCTTGATCTTGGCCGGGTTGGTCAGCATCCCGCGGTCGGTGGCCTTCTTGGCCATTGCCTTGATCAGCTGCTGCTGGTTCTGCTGGCGGTCGTAGTCGCCGTTGCGGAGGGTCTTGCGCTGCCGGGAGTAGTCCAGTGCAGCCCAGCCCTCCATCTCCTGGCAGCCCTTCTTGTGCACCACCGGGGTGCGCGCCTTGCCGGTCTTCTTGGCGTCGGCGTTCCACATCGGCTTGCCGTCGACGTACGACATGTGCAGCGACTCGACTTCCTGGCTGACGCAGATGCGCACCGTGCCCAGGGTGTCGATGACGTTCTTGAAGCCACCGAAGTTGATGATCGCCGCGCCGTCGAAGCTGATCCCGGTGAGGCGCTTGATCGTCTGCGCCATCAGCTGCGCGCCACCCTCCCAGCCACCACCGTTGGCGGCGCCGGCCTGGAACGCTCCATTGATCTTTCCGCTGCCTCCGGCGTAGCCGCTCTTCTTGAACGGGGGGATCTGCACCTCGGTGTCCCGGGGGATGGAGATCAGGTACGCCTGGTCGTGCGTGGCCGGGATGTGCAGGATGATGATGCTGTCCGAGCGGACGTTGTCGGCGGCCCAGCGCTCCCGGGCGTCCACGCCCAGCAGCAGCATGTCGATCGGCCCCTCCAGGCTCGCCCCGCCCTCGGCGTCGGACTTGCCGGCCTCCCCCAGCAGGTTGCGCTGGGCGATGCCGCCGGTCGCCTGCCCGATCACCACCTTGGTGCCGACGATGGCCGCCCCGCTGCTGAGCATCAGCACCGCCCCGAACACCACTGTCAGCCGGGCCCAGAGGGGGTCCTTGCGCTTGGTCCGCTTCTTCGCCGACCCACCGCCACCCGCGCCACCGCCACCCGAACTGCCGCCGTCGCCGCCGCCGGGCGGACGACCGCCCGGTCCGCCGCCCGAGGGGCGTGGCTGCACTGGTATGGCCGCAGAGATCCGGCCGCTGGGCGCGGCAGACCCGGAGGAGGAAGGGCGACGACTGGCCTGAACCGGCATTCGTGCTCCAGCTCGTGATCAGGAGGGGGCGGCACCACTGTACGGACATGAAAACGACTTGGCGAGTTCATCTCGGATCAATCGGATGTCGATCTTCCCGGATTCAGTCGATCGTCGCCACTCGATGACCCGAACGGCGGGTTCGCCGGCGGGCCGTCGGCAGCGGGGTGCCCGCCTCGGTCAGCCGCCGGCGTTGCCCTTCGGCGGGTTGGCCTTGACCCAGTCCGCCATGGTGTCCGCCGACATGGCCTTGTACATGGCAAGCGCCTTCTCCCGGTCCGAGACGACCACCGACTCGCCGTTTCTCGTCTCGCTGCCCGAGTTCGGGCTGGTCACAAAGGTGAGGTTCTGGCCGCGCAGGTTGCGGAACTGCAGCGCCATGTCTGTAACCGAGAAACCCTGGTCAACGGTTACGGCCGCGGTCACCGACTGGAGGAAATCGTTGAGCTTCTTCGGGTTCGCCAGCGTGCCGCTGCTCGCCGCCTTGTCCATCAGCGCCCGAAGGAACTCCTGCTGGTGCCGCATCCGGGCGAAGTCCCCATCCGGGAACTGCTTACGCTGCCGGATCCAGTCCAGAGCCTCCGCGCCGTCCATGTGGTTGGTGCCCTTGGTGAACGTCCGGTACGGCTTGTGGATCGAGGTGACCGTCCGCTCCACCTTCAGGTCCACCCCGCCGAGGGCGTCGGTGACCTCCTTGAACCCGCCGAAGTCGATCGCCATCACATGGTCGATCCGCACGTCGGTGAAGCACTCCACGGTGCGTACCGCCAGCGGCAGCCCGCCGAACGCGAACGCCGCGTTGATCTTCGCGCGCTCACCGGAGTCGCAGTCCGCGCCGGCGCTCTCCGGGATCGGCACGTAGAGGTCACGCGGAATAGAGACCAGGTAGGCCTCCTGGTGGTCGGCCGGGATGTGCATCACGATGACCGTGTCGGCGCGCCACTCACTCCTGGTGTCGACAGGCGCGTCCGGGTCCCGTGAGTCGCTGCCGACCAGCAGGATGTTCAGCGCGCCGTCGACGGCCTTGACCGGCCGGCCACCGGTGATCTCCGCGAACGGGTCGGTGCGGGCCAGGTCGTTGTTGAGGTTGCGGGCGTAGAACCAGGCCCCCACGCTGCCGAGCAACGCCAGCACCAGCACCGCGACCCCGGCCACCAGGGCGATCCGACCCCAGCGCGGTCGCGGGCCACGCCGCCCGGACCCGCCGGCACCACCCGGGCCGCCGGGCCCGCGTGGCCCCGTCGGGCCGCCGGGCCTGGGCTCCTCCTCGTCGTACGACGGGTAGAAGCGCGCCTCGGTCGGACGGGCACGCCCGGAGGCGCCCCGATCGGGGCCGGGCACCGACGCGCGCCCGGCGCTGCGGTGCAGGTACGGATGCGGGACGCCGGCAGACGAAGTCGCGGACATGTAACTCAGGGTACGTAGCGGGAGCCACCGCCGCCTTCAGGCGACACTCAGCGGCAGGCGGTACGCGGTGAACTGGTTACCCTAGCCGTGCCCGGAAGTGCTCAATCGTGCGTCGCAGGCCATCTTCGGGCGCGACCGTCGGCTCGTATCCGAGCAGTTCACGGGCGAGCGTGAGATCGGGGCGGCGCATCTCCGGGTCGTCCGAGCTGCGGGTGACGAAGGTCACCTCGGAGCTGCTGTCGGAGAGCGACACGATCAACTCGGCGAGTTGCCGCATGGTCAGCTCGTGCTCGGTGCCGCAGTTGACCGGGCCCGTCTCGGTCGAGTCGAGCAGCAGCAGGATGCCCCGCACCAGGTCCTCGACGAAGCAGATTGACCGGGTCTGGTTGCCGGTGCCGTGCACGGTGATCGGCTCGCCGCGCAGCGCCTGGGAGATGAACGTGGGGATGGCGCGGCCGTCGTCCGGGCGCATCCGCGGACCGTACGTGTTGAAGATCCGGACGATCGCCCCGTCGAGCCCGCGGTAGCGGTGGTACGCCATCGTCGCGGCCTCGGAGAAGCGCTTGGCCTCGTCGTAGACGCTGCGGATCCCGATCGGGTTGACGTTGCCCCAGTAGGTCTCGCGCTGCGGGTGCTCCTTCGGGTCCCCGTACGCCTCGGAGGTGGAGGCCATCAGGAACCGGGCGCCGTCGGCGACCGCGCGCTCCAGCAGGTGCAGGGTGCCCACCGAGCCGACCCGGAGGATCTCCACCGGCAGTTGGGCGAAGTCGGTGGGGCTGGCCGGCGAGGCCATGTGCAGGATCGCGTCGAACCGCTCGGCCAGCGCCGGGTGGTCGGTCTGCAGGCCGTCGGAGAGGTCCGCCTCGACGAGCGTGAAGGTGGGCCGGTCCAGCAGGTGGGCGACGTTCTCCTTGGAGCCGGTCACGAAGTTGTCCAGCGCCACCACCGTGCAGCCCCGGGCGATCAGGGAATCCACCAGGTGCGACGGGACGAAACCGGCGCCGCCGGTGACGAGAACGCGGTGACCGGAACCGAAGCGCTCAGCAACCTTCATGCCGGTCAGCCTACCGACCCCCATTTGCACGAAGAGACCCCCTGTTGAGCACAGGGGGCCTCTCGTGACGAGCTCTCGGATCAGTGGGCGCCGGAGCCCGTGAGGGCCCGCACCTCCAGCTCCGCGTACTTGTCCTCGTCGTGCTCCTTGGAGATGACGGTGCCGATCCACCCGCACAGGAAACCGAACGGGATGGAGAGGATGCCCGGGTTGGACAGCGGGAACCACTGCCAGTCGTGGTCCGGGAACATCGACGTCGCCGCGCCGGAGACCACCGGCGAGAAGAACACCAGCAGCACGGCCGAGATCAGACCGCCGTAGATCGCCCACACCGCGCCGGAGGTGTTGAACCGCCGCCAGAAGAGGCTGTAGAGGATCGCCGGCAGGTTGCCCGAGGCGGCGACCGCGAAGGCCAGCGCCACCAGGAACGCCACGTTGAGGTTCTGTGCGTAGATCGACAGGGCGATCGACACCGCGCCGATCACCAGGGCGGAGATGCGGGCGACGCGTACCTCCTGCCGCTCCGACGTCTCACCCCGCTTGATGACGTTGGCGTAGAAGTCGTGCGCCAGGCTGGACGACGAGGCCAACGTCAACCCGGCGACCACCGCCAGGATGGTCGCGAAGGCGACCGCCGCGATGATCGCCAGCAGTGCCGCACCACCCAGTTCGCCGCCGAAGAAGTCGATTCCGAGCGCTTCGGCCAGCTGGGGCGCCGCGGTGTTGCCGGCCTTGTCCTGCGCGGTGATCGCCGCGCTGCCCACCAACGCCGCCGCACCGAAGCCGAGGGCCAGGGTGAGCAGGTAGAAGGTGCCGATGATGCCGATCGCCCAGAGCACGCTCTTACGGGCCGCCTTCGCAGTCGGCACCGTGTAGAAGCGGATCAGGATGTGCGGCAGGCCGGCGGTGCCGAGCACCAGGGCGATACCCAGCGACAGCAGGTCCACCTTGTTGTAGAAGGTCTGCGTCGAGTTGCCGGCGACCTCGACCCCGTACCGCAACCCGGGTTCGAGGAACGCGCTGCCCTTGCCGGACGCCTCGGCGGCCTGGCCCAGGAGCGCCGACAGGTTGAAGTTGAACTTCGCCAGCACCAGGATCGTCATCAGCAGCGCGCCGCCCATGAGCAGGAACGCCTTGACGATCTGCACGTAGGTGGTGCCCTTCATACCACCCACGGTGACGTAGATGATCATCAGAGCGCCGACCATGATGATGGTGGCGATCTTCGCGGTGGACGCGTCCATGCCGAGGAAGGTCGTCCCCGGCTTGATGCCGAGCAGCAGCGCGACCAGCGCGCCGGCACCCACCATCTGCGCGAGCAGATAGAAGATCGACACCGTGATGGTGGAGACCGCCGCCGCCGTACGCACCGGACGCTGGCGCATCCGGAAGGCCAGCACGTCGGCCATCGTGTACCGGCCCGAGTTACGCAGCAGCTCCGCGACCAGCAGGAGGGCCACCAGCCAGGCGACCAGGAAGCCGATCGAGTAGAGGAAGCCGTCGTAGCCGTAGAGCGCGATGATGCCGGCGATGCCGAGGAACGACGCGGCCGACATGTAGTCGCCGCCGATCGCCATGCCGTTCTGGAAACCGGAGAAGGACCGGCCGCCCGCGTAGAAGTCGGTTGCCGTCTTCGTCTGCCGGCTGGCCCAGATCGTGATGGCCAGGGTCACCGCCACGAAGACCAGGAACAGCGTGATGGTCAGGTTGCGGGCGGTGTGATTGCCCGCCTCAGCCGCGAGGAACGTCTCAACCGCGTGAACCGTCTTCACGGGTCACCTCCCCGATCTCGGCGCGGATCCGGTCGGCGATGGGGTCGATCTTCCGGTCCGCGTACCGGGAGTAGAGCCAGGCGATCAGGAACGTGGAGACGAACTGGAGCAGGCCGAAGACCAGCGCGACGTTGATGTTGCTGCCGAACAGCTTCGTGCCCATGAAGTCCCGGGCGTACGCGGAGAGAATGACGTAGAGCGCATACCACAGGAAGAACGCGACGGTCATCGGGAAGACGAAGCCGCGCAGCGCACGCCGCAGCCCGGCGAACTCGTCCGACCGTTGTACGGCCAGGTACTTGTCCGACTGGGAAGCAGCCGGAGCGGGTGTGTCCGTGGACATCTGTGGATCACCACCTTCACAGGCGTCAGAGGGAGTTTCGCGCACCGTAAAGAGCGCGCTCCCCGACGGGGAAGGCCGAGATCGACGTCGGTCGTCGAGTGCGCCGAGCGGTTGCCTGGCTGCGCCGAGTGACTCAGATCACCCCGGTGACCGGTCGGTCCCCGGGGGTCGCCCGTTCAGCTCGGCAGCTCGTGGTACCGACCGCGATAGTGCAGCAGCGGAGCGGCCTCATCGGCCAGGTCGACAGCCTCGATGGTGGCCTCCACCAAAAGGCCCCAGCCGTACTCCCGGGCGGTGTCCAGCCGGCAGGCGGCCCAACCGCCCGCGTCCGCCGGCACCGGCCCGTAGGGCGTCTCGATCCACGTGTCCGCGGCGAAGAGCCCACCCGGAGAGGGGAACAGGCCGGCGAACCGGTCGGCGAGCTGCCGGTGCGGCGGGCCGAGCGGCGTGACAGCGAACCGGCCCGCCTCCTCGGCTGCCGCCCAGAAGTCGGACTCCGCGTCGATCAGCCCGACCAGCCGGTCCGGCTCCCCCTCGGCGACCAGGGTGGACGACACCGTGAGCCCGGCCGGGCCGGGGGCCGTCCAGAGGGTCACCGGCGCGGCGAGCCGGCCGCGCAGTCGACGCACCGGCGATCGCTGCCCGCTCGGCACCGCGAACGGGTCGGTGGAATGGATCTCGGCGCCCGGCTCATGATTCACGTGAAACATTGTGCCGCCCCGGACCCTCGCCCAACCAAGGAAGCGCTCGTGCAGGTCGGCGGGGCGCCCATTGAGGCGGGCGAGTTGATCGCCCGCCTCCGCCATCGCCGAGCCCAGGTAGACCAGCAGCCCCACACGGTCGTGCCGGTACTCGGCGAGCAGCGCCAGCCGCGCCGGCTGGCACGGCCAGAGCGCGCCGCAGCCCCGACACCGCCACAGCGGCCGCATCGGCAGGTGCGGGCGGCTCACCGGTGACGCTCCACGTCACGCTCCAAGATCCGAGCAACTTCCCGGATGTTGCTGCCTCCGACACGCGGGAGGCACCAACAACCCTGATGTTGTGCGGATCTTGGCCACGAGCACTTGGCGCGGGCGGCCGCGCCGGTGGCACGACGCATCCGGACGGCGCCGCGCCCCGTTCCTGCCACGGACGAACCCGAACATGGCTGATCTCCTCCCGGTCGACGAGGGCCGCCCCGATCGGGGGGATGACCAGGGCGGCCCGATCGCAGGACCGGACGCCGGGACATCGCCTCCACCGGCCGGGCCGCGTGTCATCCACCCTGGACCGAGGGGCGCGGAGAGGGGAGGATGCCAGGGCTTACTACGCAGCGGGGTCACGTACTTACCGGAGAGGTAAGGATGAACGTCGAGATGTGGGTACGGGCGTTGAAGGCCGCCCGAGCCGGTGCCGAGGTGTCCCAGGAGGCTCTGGCCTCGCTGACCAAGTGGAGTCCGTCCACGGTGGCCGCCATCGAGACCGGGCGGCGTCGGCCGACAATGGAATTCGCGGTCGCCGCCGACGAGGCCCTCGCCACCGGCGGCCTCCTCGCCGAACTCCTCAAGGCTGCCGACCAGGAGCGCGGTCCATCCTGGTTCGTCCCGTGGCGCGGATACGAGCAGCAGGCGACGCGCCTACGTGCCTTCGAGGCATGCCTCGTGCCCGGTCTTCTCCAGACCGAGGAATACGCCCGCGCTGTCATCTCGGCCGGTGGACTGCATCCGCCGGCTGTGGTCGACGAGCTTGTTGCGGTTCGGTTGGAACGCCAACTGCTGCTGTCCCGGAGTATGCCGCCGTATTGCGTTTTCCTGGTGGACGAGACGGGCCTTTACCGGCCGGTGGGCGGCCCGGTCGTGCTCGATGCCCAGCTTGGCCGATTGCTTGAGGTGGCCGACCTGCCGTTCGTCCGGTTGCACGTCATCCCACTGAGCGTCGGGGAGCATGTCGGCTTTGGGGGCGGCTTCGTGTTCGCCGATCTGCCAGACGGGGACAGGGTGCTCTACCTGGAGAATGCCGCTCGCGGACACGTTATTGACGACCCGGAGATACTCCGATTGATTGATCGCAAATGGGATAGCCTCCTCGGCGAAGCACTCTCCACAAGCGCCTCAATGGATCTGATCCGGAAGCTGAAGGTGACACCATGACGCTCAACGAACCACATTGGCGCACCTCCACTCGGTCGACCGACTCCGGCGGCAATTGCGTCGAGGTGGCGGACAATCTGCCCGGCGTCGTGCTGGTTCGGGACAGCAAGGACCGGTCGGGCCCGACCCTCACCTTCGCTCCGGCCGCTTGGCGTGGCTTCGTCGCCGACGCTGCCCTGGCCCCCAGCCGGCAGACCGGCTAACGGCGTGGGGTGACCGTGGCCAGCAGCTCCGGTTGGCGTCGGTCCAGGACGTCACCGGCCAGGTACGCGCCCAGCAGCGCCGCCCCCAGCCCGTACGCCGCACCCACCGGCAGGGCCAGCCAGAGCCACGCGTCACCGAGCAGCGCAGCGGCCACCACCATCGGCACCGCGGCGACCGCCGAGGCGAGCATCGCCAGCAGGGTGAGCAGCCCCTTCGCCATACCCGCGCCGCTGTTCATCGCGAACGGGTTGCTCGTCTCCGGCAGCGAGTACGCCCCGAGCACCGACACCAGGCTGTTCACCGCCAGCCCGGCACCGTAGGTGGCGACCAGGCCGCCGATGGTGAGCCCGATCCAACCTGGCCGGCCGAGCACGATCGACAGCACCACCGCGACGAACGCCAGCATCGGCAGGACGTACAGCGAGAAGGCCGTCATCCGTGCGCCCAGCTCGACCCGACCGGGCACCCCGGCCACCACGTTCACGGCGTACGCGCTGCCGTCGAAGCCGAACTGGTTGGCCAGGGTGACCGCGGCGACCACACCCACGAAGAGCATGGAGATGGTGACCAGGACCGGTGAGCTGTTGGCGGCACTCGTCGTCGAATCGGGCCCGTCCCCGGCCACGAAACCCGCGCCACCCAGGTTGATCATCACGGGCACGAAGATGCCGACCACCGCGATCGTGATCAGGTTGGCCCGGCGGCGGGCGTCCCGCCACCAGTAGCGGGCCTCCCGGGCGACCAGGGCACCGAACCGGTCCCGGCCGGCCCAGGTGGCGACCCGGGGGAAAAGTTGGGCGACCGCGCCGCCGGTGACCCCGGCCCGCACCGGAGCCTTACCGGCGCTCGCCGCACCCACCATCGCCGACTCCAGCGACCGCGACCACCACGCCAGCAGGGCGCCGAGCGCCACCACCGTGATCAGCAACTTGACCGGGGCCGCCCACACCCGCCCCTGGGCTACGTCGATGCCGGCGGTCCACGGCGCGCCGAACGGCGTCCAACCGATCACGGTCGCCACACCGGTCAACCGGGTCCAGTCGGCCTCCCGCAGCGCGGCGAGACCGAACACCTGCAACGGACCGAGCAGCGCGGCAGTCACCGCCAGCAGCACGGCCGCCAGGTCGCGGACCCGACGAGACCGCAACATGGTCGCGAAGGCGCTCGTCACCGCCCGGCTGGCGGCCACGCAGAGCAGCAGCCCGGCGATCACACCGACCACCGCCACCAGCCCCGCCGACCAACCGCCCAACGACCAGGCGGTGAGCACCAACCCGAACGACGCGATCAGCACCGCCAGCACCGGCACGCTCACCAGAGCCGCCGCGAACAGGCCGGTCACCAGAGTGCGGCGGGGCAGCGGCAGCAGCGCGAACCGGGCCGGGTCCAGTGTCTCGTCCACACCGAAGAAGACCAGCGGCAGGAGCAGCCAACCAAGCACCAGCAGGCCACCGCCCGCCGCCGCGACCAGCACCGCGTACTGCCCATCGCCCGTCAGGCCGGGCAGGGCAAAGAGGAAGAAGCCGCTGGCGGCGAACCAGAGGCCGAGGAACACGCCACCGATGAACATCGCGATCCGCCAGCCCTGGCCGCGGAAGTTGTTGCCCATCACGCGTAGCTTGAGCCGTACGAAGTGCCGGGCGGAGACCGTGCGTACGGGCGCGGCGTCCGTGCTCACCGGGACAGCCACGACAGCTCCTCACCCGTCGCGGTGCGCCCGCCGACCACCTCGACGAAGACCTGCTCCAGCGAGCGGTCACCACGGACCTCGCCGATCGTCCCGACCCGCTTGATGGTGCCGCTGGCCAGGATCGCCACGTGCGAGCAGAGCCGTTCGACGACCTCCATCACGTGACTGGAGAAGACCACGGTGCCGCCGCCGGCCGCGTACCTGGTGAGGATGTCCCGGATCAGCGCGGCGGAGACCGGGTCGACCGCCTCGAACGGCTCGTCCAACACCAGCACCCGAGGGCCGTGCAGCAGCGCGCAGGCCAGGCCGATCTTCTTCTTCATCCCCGCCGAGTAGTCCACCACCAGCGTCCGACCGGCGTCGCCGAGCGCCAGCACGTCCAGCAGCTCCGCGGCCCGCTGGTCGACCACCGCCGGGTCCATCCCCCGCAACAAACCGTTGTACGCCAGCAGCTCCGCCCCGGTCAGCCGGTCGAACAGGCGCACACCGTCGGGCATCACGCCGAGCAGCCGCTTGGCGGCCACCGGGTCCTGCCAGACGTCCTGCCCGAGCACCCGGGCCGAGCCGGCGTCCGGGCGTAACAGCCCGACCGCCATCGACAGGGTCGTCGTCTTGCCGGCGCCGTTCGGGCCGAGAAGGCCGTAGAAGGAGCCGGCGGGGACGTCCAGGTCGACGCCGGCCACCGCGATCGTGCCGTCGAACCGCTTGGCCAGGCCACGCAGTGCGAGCGCGGGGTGCTCAACAGTCATGCGCCGACGTTATCCGCCGATCGCCAGCTCTGTCGTCCCGCGACGGGCGGACCCGAGATCATCCCCGAGGTGGACAGGCCCCTCAGAGCGCCGGATAAGGGTGCTGGCGACCGTTCTCGCGCTCCCACTCGGCCACCGCACGTGTGCGGTCCGGGTCCTCGGCGAGCAACCGCCAGTACTGCGCCACCACCCGGCGGGTCTCCGCGAGCGGATAGTGGGCGTTGAGCACGTCACGCCAGAGGTTCTGCAGATCGACGCCCTCTGCGCTGAGTTCGGCAGCCCAGGCGTTGCCCTCCCAACTCTCGGTCTCCTTCCGCCCGGCTGCGATGTCCTCCAGGTCGGCCAACAGATCGAGGCAGAGCTCGTGCACGCTCTGGATGTCGTCGGTCAACCACATCCCCAGGCAGGCGAGCCGCCGGTCAGTGGAGTGGTATTCCGCGATGCGCTCCTGCGACCAGTGGAACTCGATGCTCAAGGAGTGCCTCCAGGAAGAGTCGGGAAACCGTGGGCGAGGGTATCGGTCTCCGGATCGTAGAAGCCTTTCAGGTGGACACCGTTGAACTTGCCCGACCAGCGTCCAGTCTCTGGGTCCTTCACGACGTCGGGGGAGTGGAACCCCCGGGTGATCGCGTTGTCGACGTCCTGGGGTGTCCAGTGGTCGGGGAAGAAGGTGCTCCCGCCGCGCTTCTCCCGCCACTCACCGTTTCGTCGGTTCAACATCGCAACCCTGCCGTTGTAGACACCGGTGCGATTGTCCCGCTTCGTCACCTTGATCAGCTTCGCGCCGGGTGGATCGATGCCACCTGGTCGGTGGTGCCAACCGGAGGCTCGACCGTCCCGCTCGCCCAGCAGCGTGTGCCGGAGCCGTTCCGGCGTCATGCCGGACCGTTGCCCGCGACGCGCTCGCGCCCGTTGTTTGCGCAGGTGGGACAGGGCGGCGCGGATGAATTTCCCCCGGGCGCGCTTACCCATCGAGGAGTGCGCCCATCACCTCGTCGATCAGCAGACCGACGATCTCCCGGGTGATCACCTGGAAGATCGGGATCTCCGCGAGGGTGGCCCCGAACGTCGCGACCGCGGTCGCCACCGCCTGCGCGATCTGGATGCCCAGGATCACCAGCTGCACGATGACCTGGATCTTCAAGGCCAGCACGATGGCCGCGACGACCATGAGCCCGGTGCCGGCCAGGGTGGCCGCGAGCGCCCCGTCCTGCAACACCTGCACCGGGCCGTCCTGCTCGGTCCAGTACCGCTGGAAGGCCTCGATGTCGGCACCGGCGTTGCCGGTTCCGACCGGCTGGGCTGCCTGCCCCGCCTCCGCCGTCAGGGTCTGCAGTGTGCCGCTGAAGGCGAGCCAGCGCTGCCCCATCTCGACCAGGGCCGTCTCGTCCGCCTGCGGCCAGTCGTAACCGATCATGCTGAGGAAGGTGACCAGCTCACCCGGCAGTTGCAGTCCCATGTCAGCTCATCCCAACTGCTGACCGAGCCCGGCTAGGCGCTCCGCGACAGCCCGCTCGTCCTCGTCGATCAGATGCGCCATCCGGTTGAGGTCGACGCCGACCACGCCGAGCTCCTCGATTGCGGACTCGAAGCACTGGGCGGCGTACGCGGTCACCTCCTCGCAGGCCGCACCGATCAGGCTGCCGATGTCGTCGCCTCCCCAGGGCGCGCCGAACCCCTGCAGGTCGGCCATGAATGCCCGCAGCTCAGTGAGGAAACGGTCGGAGATGTCCTGCAGGTTGGTGCCGGCATCGCGCAGCCCGTCCGGGTTCACAACCCGGGCCATGTCAGGGCCGCCTACCGGAAGAGAGCCGATCCTGGACGTCGCCGAGGGTGTCGATGATGCCCTGCAACTGCGGCACAGCGCTGCGCTGCACCTCGCGCAGTTGCTCCAGCAACGCCGTGGTGTCCGGCGCGACCGCGACGGCGGCCACTGCCGAGCGGAGGTCCGTCAGAGCAGCGTTTGTCGCCTCCCGGACGTGCTCGGCCAGGGTCTCCGAAGCAGAGCGCATCAAGCGGGGGTCGATCCAGACCGACTCGATCTGTCCACCGGGGAGCGCCACCACCCGGACCATCCCGTCGGCCGCCTCACCCACGCCCTGCACGACCGGCGCCGCCTCGGCAGCGCTGCCAGCGTCATTGCGACCGAGCGTCGACAGCAGCTCGGAAATCGATCTGTTCAGATCCGAGGGGTACGTCACGAGCGCAGTGTAGTGAGTTGTCGGCTCCCGCTTCAGCCCTCGACCTCGGCCCCCGTCTCCGGCGCCCACCGTCTCCGGCGCTTTACATCCGGAGGGCTTCCGGGGTGTGCAGGCGGAGCATGGTGGCGGCGACGTCGGCCGGCGCCCGGCGGCGGGTCGCCATCGACACCGCGACCATCACGGTGAAGGCCAACGGCACCGTCCAGGCGGCCGGCTGGGTGGTGAGCGTGGCCGGCCAGCCGGACAGCGGCGGGCCGAGCACGGTGACCAGCACCGCGCCGATCGCCGCCCCGCCGCCGACCAGCACACCGGCGGCGGCGCCAAGGTCGGTCAGGCCACGCCACCAGATGCCGAGCACCAGCAGCGGACAGAAGCTCGACGCGGCGACCGCGAAGGCCAGCCCGACCACCTGCGACACGTCCAGCCCGGAGACGTGCAGCGCCAGCACCGTCGGCACCGCTCCGGCGATCACCGTGGCCAGACGGAAGCCGCGTACCGAGCCTCGGCCGAGCACATCCGTCGAGATCACCCCGGCGACGCTGGTCAGCAGCCCGGACGACGTGGAGAGGAAGGCCGCGAACGCGCCCGCCGAGACCAGCGCGGTGAGCAGCCGCCCGACCGTCCCGTCGCCGAGGGCCGCGCCGGGCAGCAGCACCACCACCGCGTCGGTCTGCCCGCTGACCAGCAACTGCGGGGTGTAGATCCGGCCGAGCACCCCGTACAGGGTGGGCAGCAGATAGAAGGCGCCGACCAGGGCCAGCACGACCAGGGTGGTCCGGCGGGCCGCCGCGCCGTCGGGGTTGGTGTAGAAGCGGACCAGCACGTGCGGCAGGCCCATGGTGCCCAGGAACGTGGCAAGGATCAGCGAGTACGTCCCGAAGAGCCCTCGGTCGTCGTCACCCGCGGCGCTGGGCAGCAACCAGTCGCTGGCGTCGGCGGCCACCCCGGACACGTCCGGCACCGGGTCGCCGGCGGCGAAGGTCAGCTCGTCGCCGGGGCGTACCTCCCGGATCTCGCCGTCGGGCAGGGTGAGGGTCGCGCGGTGCTCGACCACGACGGTGGTCGCGACCCGGAACGTCGGCCCGTCGGGCGGGGTCACCGCCGGGCGACCGTCGGCCTGCCACTGCAACGCCAGGAAGATCACCGGTACGGCGAGCGCGGTCAGCTTGAGCCAGTACTGGAACGCCTGCACGAAGGTGATCGCCCGCATCCCACCTAGCGCCACGTTCGCGGTAACCACGGCGGCCACCAGCAGGGCGCCCACCGGGTACGGGGAGCCGGCCACCGTTGCCAGCGTCAGCCCGGCGCCCTGGAGCTGCGGCACCAGGTACAGCCAACCGATGAAGATCACGAAGGCGGTGGCCAGGATGCGCAGCCGGCGGGACCCCAGCCGCAGCTCGCAGAAGTCGGGCAGGGTGAACGCGCCGGAGCGGCGCAGCGGTGCCGCCACGAAGAGCAGCAGGGCGAGGTAGCCGGCGGCGAACCCCACCGGGTACCAGAGCACGTCCACGCCGTCCTTGAGGACCAGGCCGGCGATGCCCAGGAAGCTCGCCGCCGACAGGTACTCCCCGCCGATCGCGGCGGCGTTCCACGTTGGGCTGATTGCCCGCGACGCGACCAGGAAGTCCGACGTGGTCCGGGCCAGCCGCAGCCCGTAGAAGCCGATCCCGACGGTGACCAGGGTGACCGCCACGATGGCCGGAACCACAAAATCGTTGCTCACCTCAGCGCTCCGGCCGCTGCACCAGGTCGCTGAAGTCCTGCTCGTTGCGCTCGGCCAGCCGCACGTACGCCCAGCCCACCCCGATCAGGAACGGGAAGGAGGCGACCCCGAGCAGCAGCCACGGCAGGTTGACGCCGGCGATGGTGGTCCGGCCCAGCGACGGCGCGATGGCGAACAGCCACGGCAGCCCACCCAACCCGATGACCACCACCAGTGAGAGCCGCAACGCCAGCGCGAGTTGGGCCCGGACCAGGCCGCGGACCAGCGCCTCACCGACCTGGGTCTGCTGGGCCAGCTCGGCGCGGGTCCGTTCGGCGCGGGTGTCCTGCCGTGTGATCTCGGCCAGCACGATCCGAGCCCGCCGGGGCGGCGGTACCGCACCGCCCGACCCCACGTCAGGGAGTTGCTTGGCCACCCCGGCAGTCTCACCCGCCGCGCGGGATTGTCAAGCCGCTCCGGTCACCAGGACCGGCCACCGTTGCAGTCGGCCCGCGCGGTCAGCGGGATGTTGCTGAGTTCACGCCGCGCCCGATCCCGGCCGAGGTTCGTCCCCCACAGGCCGTCCGAGGGCAGCTCGGCGGCGATCTGCCCCAGCGCGCAGACGCGCATCGGCTCGGGCAGCCGGGCCAGTGCCGGTACGGCGTCCGCCGACAGCCCGGACAGGTAGGTGACGTCCAGCCTGCCGGTCTGCAGGTACCGGTCGACGTTCCGGTCGGCGATCAACCGGTCCGGGTTCACCAGAGCCAGTCCGAGCAGGGCCAGCACCGCCGTGCCGATCACCAACCGGGGCAGCCAGTCGGCCCGCAACCGCACCACCGCCACCCCGACCAGCACGAAGAGCAGCCCGAGCCAGAGTTCGATGGTCGCCACCACGAGCCGAAGCCGGGTGGCGCCGTAGGCGTCCGCATAGACCTGCATCCGGTACAGCGCCGAGGCGACGATCACCAGGGTGAGCCCGGTGAGCGTGCCGAGCAGGACGCGCACCAGCAGACGGTCCGCCCGGGTGGCCTTCGGTGCCCGGCGGGCGGCGATCGCGATCACCAGCAGGGTGAGTGCGGTGACGGCGAGCAGCTGCCAGAACCCGCCGCGGGCGTACTGGGCGTAGGTGAGCCCGGCCGTGCGCAGGACGTGCCCCGCGCCGCCGAACAACACCGTCAGCTGGACCAGCACGAACACGCTGAACAGGGCGACCAGCAACACCAGCGGGAGGGTCCACTCCAACCGGTGAGCCGGTCGGGGTGGTGTCGGGCGCAGCCCCTCCAGATCGGGTGGACGGCTGACCAGGAACGCGCCACCGAGCAGGGCTCCGCCGATCAGCGCCAGCCGCGCCAGCCAGCCGAACACTCCGACCGACGAGACGTCTGGCAGCAGGCCGGTGACCAGGTTCTCGAATACCGCGTCGGCGGAGGAGAAGAGCAGACCGAACAGCAGCAGCAGGCCGGCCGAGATCGCCAGGCTGGTCAGAATGCGCCCGACCGCGATACCCGAGGTGGCCGACTGCCCGAACCGCAGCCCGCGTACCGCCCAGGGGAGCGCCCGTACCGTCGCGGCGGGCGGCAGCGTCGCGGCGACCAGCATCCCGAGCGGGCTTCGCCCACCGGTCACCGCGAGCGTCCCGGTCACCGCGGCCGCGAGCAGGCACAGGGCGAAGAGCCAGCCGGCGGCCCGGACCGTGCCGACGGCGACCAACGCGACCGTCGCGGCAGCCCAGGCGACCTGTGCCGCCCGCCCCGGTGCCCCCGTGGCACCGGGACGGGCGGTGGTCGCCGCGGCTGGCGGAGCCGGCGTGGCGGTCGGTGTCGCGGCGACCGTTCCGGGGCTCGTCGGCCCGGATGGTGCCGCAGGCGTGGGGGTGTTCGTCGGCGTAATCGAAGGCGGGGCGGTGGTGTTCAGCGTGGCGGTGACGAGTGCGGCAGCGCCGGCCAGCGCGGCCACCAGCCAGCCGAGACCGGGACGAACCATCGTGAGCGTGGACGCGCCGACGACGGTCGCCGCCGCCAAGGCCGCCAGGACCAGAGGTCGGGCGGAGCCGGACGGCCCTGGCCAGCGGCGCGCGATCAGTGACGGCGGCCTGGGCAGGGCCGGCGTGACCGGCCACGGTTGGGGCCGACCGGTGGCCGCCGGGGCAACCGTGCCGGGTCTGCCGGGTGGGGGGATCTGCGCTCCGGTCGGCCCGGTGGCCGGAACGGGAACGCTGCCAGGGCTGGTCATGCGGCCTCTTTTCGGTGTGGCCCGTCGATCGGGATGGTGACCTGGATGCGACAGCCGGGCTGGTCTCCCCGGTGCGGTCCGACCGGATCGAGGACCCGGATCTGGCCGCCGTGCAACTCGACGACCCATCGCGCGATCGCCAGACCGAGACCCGTCCCGCCGCCGGCCGCCCGGTCGCCGCGGGTGAACCGCTCGAAGACCCGGGAACGCTCGTCCGCCGGAATGCCCTGGCCCTCGTCGCTCACCTCGAACCGGAGCTGGTCACCGTGTTCCTCGGCGCTGACCCGCACGACGCCGCCGGGTGGGCTGTGCCGCGCCGCGTTGTCGAGCAGGTTCGCGAACACCTGGTGCAACCGCCACGGGTCCGCGTTGACCGTCAGCGGTGTCAGCAACTCGCGAAGCTCGAAGTGCACATCCATGCCGGCGCCGGACGCGCTGGCCGTCGCGTGCTCCACCGCCTCGTCGAGGAAGTCCCACACGTCCATCCGCACCCGCCGCAGCGGCACCACCCCGGCGTCTAGGCGGGACAGGTCGAGCAGGTCGGCGACGAGGTGTCCGAGCCGTTCGGTCTGGGCCAGCGCCGAGCGCAGCGCCGCGGGCTCGGGATCGGCCACCCCGTCCACCATGTTCTCCAACACGCCCTGCAACGCGGTGATCGGCGTACGCAGCTCGTGTGAGACGTTGGCGATCAGCTCACGCCGGCGCTGGTCCGCGGCATGGAGGTCGGCGGCCATCTTGTTGAACGCCTGGGCCAGCTCACCGACCTCGTCGCGGGAGGTGGCGCGTATCCGTCGTGTGTAGTCGCCCCGGGCCATCGCGCCGGCCGCCGCCGTCATCTCCCGCAGCGGCGACGTCATCCCGTGGGCGAGGACCTGGGAGGTGAGTAGGGCGACGGCGATGGCGGTCGCCGAGGTCACCGGTGGTGGCCAGCCGATGCCGTACGAGAAGTACCCGAGGCCGGCCGCACCGGAGACGACCAGCAGCACGCCCAGTTTCAGCTTGATCGAGCGCACCGGATCCAGCGGGCGGGGCAGCAGTTCCAGCACCCGGTCCAGGCGGGTGGGCAGGGCGGCGGTCACGACGGCAGCTCCAGCGCGTAGCCGACCCCGTGCACGGTGCGGATGAGATCGGCGCCCAGCTTTCGGCGTAGGGCCTTGATGTGGCTGTCCACAGTGCGGGTGCCGCTCCCGTCGACCCATCCCCAGACATCGGCGAGCAGCCGTTCCCGGGGAAGCACCGTGCGGGGCCGCCCGGCGAGGTGGACCAGCAGGTCGAACTCCGTCGGCGTGAGGTGCACGTCCGCGCCGTCCCGGCGGACCCGCCGCTCGGCCTCGTTGATCTCGATGTCGCCGAGGCGGATGGCTGGCGGCGCGGGGGTGGCGGCCCGATCCACCCGGCGCAGCAGGACGTGCACCCGCGCGGCCAGCTCCCGCATCGAGAAAGGCTTGGTTAGGTAGTCGTCCGCACCGACCGCGAGCCCCACCAACAGGTCCGTCTCGTCGTCGCGGGCGGTGAGCATCAGCACCGGCACCGCACGGTCGGCCTGGATCCGCCGGCACACCTCCAGGCCGTCGAAGCCGGGCAGCATCACGTCCAGGACGACGAGGTCCGGCTGGCCGCTGCGAAACTGCTCGACCGCGCTGGGCCCGTCCGCCGCGATCTCCACGCTGAAGCCCTCGGCGCGGAGGCGGGCAGCAATGGATTCGGCGATGGTCCGTTCGTCCTCGACCACCAGTACCCGGCGTTGCGTCATGGGTCTCGACTGTAGGGAGCCGCCGTGGAGATCAGTGGGTGGCGTTGTGAATAACCTGTGGAGAACGGTTCACGGCTGTGGATAACTGCCGTGTGGACTGGACATTCGGGAAGTCGGGGCATCCGGGCGGGCCGGACGCCCCGACTTCCAGGAATCCGAGTCGATCGAGGCCGGACCTGGTGGCACCGGCCGTCGGTCACTCCAGACCGATGCGCTCCGGGCGGGCGGAGGCGGAGCCGAGCCAGGTGTGCGGGTTGCCGTACCAGCACCAGCCCAGTTTCGGCGCGCCCTGGCTGATCCAGAGCGCAGGCACCCGCTTGTCGCCGCATCGGGACCCGACGAGCGAGAAGCACCGGTTGCTCGCCAGCGCGGCCGGGTGCAGCGTGACGAAGGCCAGACCTTCGTCGATGGTGAGCGGCAGCCGACCCTGGGCGGTGATCCCCTCCATGGCGGTGGCCGGGGCCAGGTTGCGGAACTCCTCGCCCCGGTCGACGTCGAAGAGCAGGTACGCCGGTCCGGCCGGCACCTCCAGCTCCTTGATCGGGTCGAAGCGCGGCAGGTCGTCCTCGGCGTAGTGGCGGTCCAGGACGCCGGGCTTGCGTTTGCCGGCCAGCGTGGTGAGCTCCAGTCGTTCCTGCACGCCGACGAGGTCGCGGGTGATGACCAGCAGGAAGGGCACCCGGGCGTCGGTGGGGGCGGACAGCCCGTCGGCACCCTCGATCGCCCTCGCGCGCAGCGGCGCTAGCAGGTCGCGGAAGGCGCGCTCGGGCAGTCCGGCGAGGTCGGGGTAGCCGAGCTGGACCAGTCGGTCGACCTGACGGTCGAACTCGGTCTCGGCGTCGAACGGGGAATCAGTCACGGCAGCCTCCGGAAGTCGTACGGACTAGCGTACAACGTACGGCAGGCGACGTCTCATTCCCGGATCAGCGACTCCAGTCCTGCTTCGCGGCCCTGACCAGCTTGTCCTTCAGCTCCCGGGTGTGCCGCCGGCTCACCGGCAGCTCGGTGGAGTCGATCACCACGACGTAGCCGGAGTTGACCAGCCGCAGCTCTGCGATCAACTTCAACTGCACCAGGTACGACCGGTGCACCCGGACGAAACCGGCATCCGCCCAACGCTCCGCCAGTGTGGCCAGCGAGACCCGCACCAGGTGCGACCCCTCGGCGGTGTGCAACCGGGCGTAGTCACCCTGCGCCTCCACCCACCGCACCGCCGAGCGGGGCAGCATCCGGGTGGTGCCGGCCAACTCGATGGGGATGGTCGGGTCCTCCTCGGCGCGGGCCAGCGCCGCCGGGTGCGACGGCACCACCCGCGACCCGATCACCCGACGCAGTGACTCGGCCAGCCGGTCGGCGCGAACGGGTTTGCGCACGTAGTCGGTGGCACCCAGGTCGAAGGCGTCCACCGCGCCGTCGTCGTACGCGGTGACGAAGACGATCGCCGGCGGCCGGGCGAACCGGCGCAGCACCCGGGCCAGCTCCATCCCGTCCAGCCCGGGCATCCGGATGTCCAGGAAGACCACGTCCACGTCACCGTCCCGGAGCAGCCGCAGCGCCTCCGTCGCGTCACCGGCCGTGTGCAGCCGGGCCACCCGGGGGTCGGCCCGCAGGTGGTACGCCAGCTCGTCGAGTGCGGGCGGCTCGTCGTCCACCGCCAGCACCCGCAGAAAACCGGACGCGTTCACCGCACCCGTCCCGCTTCGCTCGCTCACGACCCTGCCCGTACGCCGGGGTGGAACTTCGGCACCCGCATGCTCACCTTCGTGCCCGAGCCCAGCCCGGTCTCCACGACCAGGCCGAACCGGTCCCCGAAGACCGACCGCAGCCGCTCGTCGACGTTGGAAAGACCGACGTGCTGGCCCGTGTCGTCGCCCGGGTCGCCAGTGCCGCGGGCCAGCTCGGCGATGCCGGCGGTCAGCGTGGTCGGATCCATTCCCACTCCGTCGTCCTCCACCGTGATGTGGCATTCCGCGCCCGCGTCCCGGGCCTCGATGCTCACCATGCCCGTGCCCGGCTTGCGGGACAACCCGTGGCGAACCGCGTTCTCCACCAGCGGTTGCAGGCAGAGGAACGGCAACGTCACAGGCAGCACCTCCGGGGCGATCTGCAACCGCACCTGCAACCGGTCGCCGAATCGAGCCCGCTCGATGGTGAGGTAGCGGTCGATCGAGCGCAGCTCCTCGGCGAGGGTGGTGAACTCCCCGTGCGCCCGGAAGGAGTACCGGGTGAACTCCGCGAACTCCAGGATCAACTCGCGGGCCCGCTCCGGGTCGGTGCGGACGAACGACCCGATCGCGGTCAGCGCGTTGTAGATGAAGTGCGGGCTGATCTGCGCCCGCAACGCGCGGATCTCGGCGCGGGCCAGCCGCTCGCGGGACGAATCCAGCTCAGCCAGGGCGAGCTGGTTACCGGCCCAGTGCGCCGTCTCCAGGGTGGCCTGCACCAACCCCGGCGGTGGTGGGCCGTCGGCGATGGCAACCAACGCGCCGACCACCCGGCCGTCCGCCCCCTGCAACGGCGCGACCACCGCCCCTCGGATCGGGCAGTCGACCCGGTCGCAGTGCAGCTCCTGCTCACCGAGCACCGTCGAGCGGCCGGTGTCCACCGTCCGCTGGGCCGCCGCGAGCAGTTGCTCACCGTGGTGCGTGCCGCGCCCATCGAGGGCCAGCAGCCGGTCGGCGTCGGCGAGCGCCAGCCCGGCCGCGCCCACGAGAGCCCGCAGATGGCGTACGGCCTTCGCCGCGCCCGCCTCGCTCAACCCGGCTCGCAGCGGCTCGGCGGCCAGACCGGCGGTGTGCAGCACCTCGTAGGTGGCCCGTTGGGTGGCGGTGGCGATGCCCCGGCGAGCCCGCAGACGCAGCACCGCCAACAGGGCGGCGGTCAGCGCGGTGACGAGCGAGACGACGCCGACCACGGCGGAGAGGTTGGCAGCCACGCAGCGATCCTTGCCCCTGCGGGCCTGCGCGCCAAGCCCCTAGTACGCGCCCTTGCGGGCGAGCACCACGCCGACGGTGCGCCACAGGATGCTGAGGTCGTACGCCAGCGACCAGTTGTCGACGTAGTAGAGGTCCAGTCGGACCGACTCGTCCCAGGACAGGTCGGAGCGGCCGGAGACCTGCCACAGCCCGGTCATGCCGGGGCGGACCAGCAGGCGGCGGCGCACGTCGCCCAGGAAGTCGCCGTCGTCGGCCGGCAGCGGGCGGGGCCCGACCAGCGACATCTCACCCCAGAGCACGTTGATCAGCTGCGGCAGCTCGTCCAGCGAGGTGGCCCGCAGGAAGCGACCCACCGGGAAGACCCGCGGGTCCTGCTTCATCTTGAACAGCATGCCGTCGGTCTCGTTGCGGTCGACAAGGCTGGCCAGCCGGTCCTCGGCGTCGACGTACATGGTCCGGAACTTCCACACCCGGAACGTGCGCCCCTCGTGCCCCACCCGGGGCTGGCGGAAGAAGACCGGACCCCGGTCGGAGATCGTGATCGCCACGGCGATGCCCGCGAAGAGCGGAATCAGCAGCAGCAGGCCGAGACCGGCGGCGACCCGGTCCATCAGGTTCTTGGCCAGCAGCGCCGGCCCGGAGAGGGTCGGTTCCTCGACGTGCAGCAGCGGCAGACCCTCGATCGGCCGGATGTGCACCCGGGGGCCGGCGATGTCGGTCAACTGCGGTGCGACCACCAGGTCGACCCCGGAGCCCTCCAACTGCCAGGCCAGCCGGCGCAGCTCGCCCGGCTCGGCGCTGGCCGACCCACAGACGGCGATCGTGTCGCCACCGACCTCCCGGACCAGGGCGAGAACGTCGCGACCGGCGTAGATCGGAACCGGGGTCGGCATGCCCCGGGCCGCCGCATAGCCGTCGGTGATGTGGATGGCGACGGGCACCAGCCCGGCGTTCGGGTTGCGGGTGACCGCCGCGTAGACCTCCAGGCACTCGGGCAGGGTGCCGACCAGCACCATCCGGTGCGCGGCCTGACCGGCCCGCCGCCGGATGTAGTGCAGCGCCCAGCGGGCCACGAACCGGCCCCAGAGGATCAGCAGCGTCGCACCGAGCAGCGCCGTGCCCACGGTGAACCGGGAGAGCTGGGTCACTGTGGAGAAGGCGAGGAACGAGACGCTCGCGGCGACCGTCACCGCCGCCCGGATCACCCGCTTGAACTCGTCCGGGCCCAACCCCAGGTAGCGCCGGTCGTACGCCCGGTTGCTCCAGAGGATGACCACCCAGCCGAGCGGAAGCAGCAGGTAGGAGATCGTGTGGAACCAGGTCGGGTCCTGCTTGGTGCCGGAGAATCCGGAGGCGGCCTGGTCGAAGAGCTGGATCGCGATCCAGCTGGCGAACGCTGCCGCGCCGAAGTCGAGCAGCAGCAGGATCGCGATGTAGGGGCGGTGCCAACGGGAGACACGACGTCGCGCCCTGGTCCACGCCGAGCGGGGGACGCCGTTGTGTGACGACGGCGTCGGCGGCTGGATCTCGAAGCTGTCGACGTGCCGCACGAGTTTGCTCCGGCCTTCGTTGGATACCGGGCGCTGGAGGCTTGCCGTCACCTCACCCATGTCCTCCCGCATGACACGGGCCGCTCACTCGCAGTGAGGGCCCGGGTCGCCCACCGTCCCAGTCTCCCACGCGGGCTCCGACCGGTCGCCGCCCCGAAGGAGATTGGCGACCGATGGTGCCGGCGGGATCTGGCCGGCTCCGCACCATTTCAGAAGCCGGGGACCGGGCCACTATACCGATGGATGCGCGCGTGGCCAGAATGGCGGACCGGAGCTTCCGCTCAGTAAGGGCGATTCCGCTCCGTAGTCGCCGAGTGGGGCTACTCACCGTACGAGACGAGACAACCGTCGGTCAGCGAGCGGCTTGCCGCCGGTCTGGCACGTCGCGCAGTACTGAAGGCTCGAATCGGCGAACGACACCTCACGCACGGTGTCCCCGCACACCGGGCAGGGCAGCCCGGTGCGGGCGTGCACCTTCAACCCGGACCGCTTCTCGCCCTTCAGCTCCGCCGCCCGCTGACCGAGGGACCGCTCGACCGCGTCACCGAGGACCTGCCGGGTGGCCGCGTGCAGGGTGGCGATCTGGTCGTCGGTGAGCCGGTTGGTGATCGCGAACGGGGACAGCTTCGCGGCGTGCAGGATCTCGTCGGAGTATGCGTTGCCCACCCCGGACAGCACCGACTGGTCGGTCAGCACCCCCTTGACCTGCCCCCGCCGGCTCCGCAGCCGCTCGGCGAAGGTGGGCAGGTCCGCGGAGAGCGCGTCCGGGCCCAACTTGGCCACCCCGGGCACCGTCGCCAGGTCGTTGACCAGGTACGCGGCCAGCTTCTTCTGGGTGCCGGCCTCGGTCAGGTCGAAGCCGGACCCGTCGTCGAGGCGTACGCGCACCGCGATCGGGCCCTTGCCGGGACGCAACGGGGTGGTGGACGGGAACGCCTCCCGATAGTGCAGCCAGCCAGCCCGTGCCAGGTGCACCACCAGGTGCAGGTCGCCCTCGAAGAGCACGTCGAGGAACTTGCCGTGCCGGCTGGCATCGACCACCGCTCGACCGGCAACCGCTGTCGGTGCCGGTTCGTACGTTTTCAGGGCGCTGATCGCGGCGATCTCCAGCCGGTCGACACGCCGCCCCACCGCGCGCTGTCGCAGGTAACCCGCGAGCGCCTCAACCTCCGGTAGCTCGGGCACGACACAACGGTAGCCTTCTTTCCGGTGAGCGTGCGGAATCAGCTCGCGAGTCCCTGTCGCGAGCGCGAGGCGTGAGCCTGCGAGCCCCGCAGACGTGATCTAGCGAGCCTTCGCGCAGGCGGGGGGCAGAAGCCGGCACGGCCGCGAACGAAAGGCAAGGCTCCGTGAAAATCGTGGTGGCGCACAACCGGTACCGGGAAGCACAGCCCTCCGGCGAGAACACGATCGTCGACTCGGAGATCGCTCAGCTGACCGCCGCCGGCGTCGAGGTGCTGCCGTTCATCCGCAGCTCCGACGAGATCCCGTCGATGTCGAAGGTGGCGAAGGCGCTGCTGCCGATCTCGCCGATCTGGGCGCCGCGCGCCCAGCACGACCTGAGCCGACTGCTCACCGAGCACCGACCGGACGTTCTGCACCTGCACAACCCGTACCCCCTGCTGTCGCCGTGGGTGGTGCGGACCGCGCACCGCCACGGCGTGCCGGTGGTGCAGACCGTGCACAACTACCGGCAGGTCTGCTCCTCGGGGATCTACTTCCGCGACGGCGTGATCTGCCAGGACTGCAAGGGCCGGGCGCTGGGTGTGCCGGCGATCAAGCACCGCTGCTACCGCGACTCGGCGGCCCAGAGCGCGTTGATGGCGACCACCCTTGCCGTGCACCGGGGCACCTGGCGCTCCGTCGACCGGTACGTCGCGCTCACCTCGGCGATCGCCGATCACCTCCGTGACTACGGCATACCGGACGAACGGATCGTGGTGAAGCCGAACTCGGTGCCCGACCCGGGCCGGCCGACGCCGCTCGGTGACGGGTTCCTCTACATGGCCCGGCTCTCCCCGGAGAAGGGCGTCGACCTGCTGCTGGACGCCTGGCGCCGGCACCCGGTGGGTGCGCTGGGCACGCTGCGCATAGCGGGCGACGGCGAGCTGCGCCCGCTCGTGGAGGCAGCCGCCGCCGAGCGGGCCGACGTCGTCTACCTCGGTCAACTCGACCGTGCCGGGGTGCGGGCCGCCGTCGAGGGGAGCGCGGTGGTGATCGCCGCCTCCATGTGGCACGACGTACTGCCGACCGTGATCATCGAGGCGTTGGCCAGCGGCCGGCCGGTGCTCGGCACGGCGTTGGGCGGCATCCCCTACCTGGTCGGAGCCGACGCCCCGCACGAGCCCGCCGGCACCGGCCCGGCGCAGGTCGCCTCCGCCGTCGCCGGCGGTGGTGGTGGGTCGCCGATGCCGGACGGGATCGGTCTGGGCGATGCCGGCTGGGTCGTCGCACCGGAGCCCGCCGCGCTCGCCGCCGCCCTGCCCATCGCCCGGGCCGGCGCCCCCGGGCTGGCGCTGACCGCCCGCGCTCGCTACGAGCGCACCTTCCACCCCGACGTGGTCACCAAGCAGCTCATCGACATCTACGCGGGCGTAGCCCGCAACCCCAACCACGTCTGAACCGCCGCACCTGACGCGTCCGCACCTGACGCTTCCGCACGATCTTGGGACTGCGCCGGGTCGCACCGCGCCGCGCCGCACCGTAGAACCGGGCGGGCGGATCTGCCGGCAAGATCCGCGCAACATCAGGGATGTTGGGGTCTCACGCGAGCCCGAGGCAGCAACTTCGGGGAAGTTGGGTGGATCTTGCGGGCGTGCGGCGTGCGGCGTGCGGCCTGCGGCGTGCGGCGTGCGGCCTGCGGCGTGCGGCCTGCGGCGTGCGGCGTGCGGGCGTTCGGCGTGAGGGCGTGCGGGCGTTCGGCGTGAGGGCGAGCGGGCCAAGGGCGCGAGCGGCGCGCCTGTGCGGGCGAGCGGCGCGGGTGGCGCGTGCGGACGCGTTCTGGGCGGTGGCGGTCAGCGCAGGGAGGCGCGGGCGGAGAAGGCGATGCTGGCGAGCAGGAAGCCGCCGTTGACGATGGTGAACGCGACCATCACCCAGAGGACCAGCGCGGGCGCCACGGCCAGCACCAGGGCGGCCACGAAGATCACCGCGCCGTAGTCGCGGATCAGCTTCACCACGCGGACCGGCAGCGAGGTCGAGGTGACCATGCTGGCGGCGTTCGGGCCGGCCTGCATCACCGAGGTGACCAGGTTGACCATCCAGGTGCCCGCGAAGGTCGCCACCAGCCAGGTCGGGGTGGAGGGTTCCTGCGCCACGGCGGTCGCGGCGAGCGCGGCCACCAGGGCGATCTGCGCGGCCACGTCGCAGAGGATGTCGATCCGGGCGCCGGCCGCGCTGCCCTGGCCGGTCACCCGGGCCAGCTGCCCGTCGGCGCAGTCCAGGGAGTACGCCACCTGCCAGCCGATCAGGGCGAGCAGGCCGACCGCCCAGGCCGGCACGTCGCCGTCGGCGACCGGGCCGGCGAGCGCCACGACGGTGACCGAGGTGGCCAGCCCGAGCACCAGGTTGCTGATGGTCAGCGCGGTGGGGCGCAACCCGAGCCGCTGGGCGACCAACGCGAAGACGGCCCCCAGCCACTGGCTGATCGACTCGCTGAACAGGCCGCCGCCCCGGTTCACCCGGTGGAAGTCGGCGACGGTGGGACGGGGGTCAGCCAAGCTGGTCGCGGATTGCACCGGCGTAGTCTGCCAGCCGCTCCCGCGTCTCGGTAGGCGACAGCGCCAGGTGCTCCAGGATGGTGTAGCGGTCCGGCCGGGTACGCGGCGCGAACTGCACCGCCTCGACGAACTGGTCGTCGGTGAGCGCCACCTCGGCGGGGAGCCGGGGCAGACCGTGTCGGGCGAGGCAGGCCGACATCTCCCCGAACCGGCGCAGGTCCCCGCGCAGCCAGGTGCAGAACAGCGCGCCCAGCCCGGCCAGCTCGCCGTGTGAGGCGGTGCCGGGGAAGAGTGAGTCGACCGCGTGCATGATCTCGTGGCAGCCGCCGCTGCACGGACGGCTGGTGCCGTCGACAGCCATCGCCAGGCCGCTGGAGATCAACGCCTCGGCGAGGACGATCACGAAGGCGTCGTCGCTCATGTCGCCCGGATGGTTGAGCACCGCCTCGGCGCCCGCTCGGGAGAGCGAGGCGGCCAGCCCGTCGACCGGTTCACCGCGTACCTGCCGGGACAGCTCCCAGTCGGCCAGCGCGCTGATGTTGCTGATCACGTCGCCGATGCCGGCCCGGTTGTGCCGGTCCGGGCCGCTCTCCACGAAGTCCAGGTCGACGATCACCCCGATCGGGATGTGGACGCCGTAGGAGCCCTTGATCCCGTCGGTGATCAGGCTGGCCACCGGGGAGGCGATCCCGTCGTTGGCGAGGCTGGTCGCCACCGACACCATCGGGAGGCCCCGACGGGTCGCCGCGTACTTGGCCACGTCGATGGTCTTGCCGCCGCCGATGCCGACGACCGCGTCGTACGACCGGGCGCGGAGTTTGCCGCCCAGGTCGTCGGCGGCGTCCAGCGTCCCGCCGGAGACGGTGAAGACGTCCGCGGAGCGCAGCGACGGTCGGATCAGCTCCGCGATCTGGGCGCCCTGACCGGGGCCGACCACCACCGCGACGTCACCCCCGGAGGAGATTCGCCCGTCGGCCAGGATCGCGCCCAGGTCGGCGACCGCCCCGCGTCGCACGTCGATGTGCAGCGGGGTGAGGATGCTCCGAGCTAGTAGCGGCACGCGATCTCCCGCGCGCGGGCCAGGTCGGCGTGGTTGTCGACCTCGACCCAGGGGACGTCACCGATCGGCGCCGCCCGCACCTCCCCGCCCCGGTCGGAGAACTCCTGGTAGCCGTCCTCGTAGTAGAGGTTCGGGTCCCGTCGCCAGGTCGCCTCCAGCGCGTCGGCGAGGGCGTCGGCGACCTGCGGCTCGATGAGCGTGGCGCCGATGTACTCCCCGTACGCCTCGCCCGGGTCCATGATCTTGGTGATCCGGGTGAGCTGACCGGCGGCGTCGAAGGTGGTCTTCATCTCCTCCTCGGCCAGCGGCTTGAGGGTGTCCACTGCGAGCAGGATGCCCGGGCCACGCTCGGCGAGCAGGGTCTTCTCCACGCTCACCGGGTGCACGGTGTCCCCGTTGACCAGCAGCACCCCGCGCGCGAAGTATTCCCGGGCCAGCCAGAGCGAGTAGGCGTTGTTCCACTCCTCGGCCTTGTCGTTGTGCACCAGGGTGATCGTCACCCCGTACCGCTTCTCCAGGTCGGCCTGCCGCTCACGGACCGCGTCCGCCGCGTAGCCGACCACGATCACGACGTCGGTGAGCCCGACCTCGGCGAGGTTGCCCAGCGCGATGTCCAGGATCGTGGTCTCGCCGTCCACCGGCACCAACGCCTTGGGCAGGGTGTCGGTGTACGGGCGCAGCCGGCGTCCCGCTCCGGCCGCGAGCACCATTCCGATCATCGCGACATCCTCCCTCGTCCTGCTCCCCGTCATCGCTGGAGGATAGCGCCGCTTGGTCGGGCCGCTGTGGTCAACCGGGTCAGCCGGGTCAGCCGGGCAACGCCGCCAGGTCGGCGAGCATCGTCAGTCGCTCCTCCGCGCCGAGAGCGGCGTACGGGCCGGCCGCCCGTCGGTCGGTCTCCAGCTCGATGGCGGTCCGCTCGGGGCCGGCCGGCAGGGCGGCGACGCTCGATGCGGTGTGCCCGGCGGCTTCCCAGGCTGCGGCGTGCGCGTCGGCCCGGTGGTATCGCAACGTGCCGAGCCGGTTGAGCAGCAGCACGCCCGACGGGATGCCGTCCGGCTCGTGCGGGGGTGCCATCGCAGCGAAGGCGGAGCCGCCGCGGTCACCGGCCTCGTCGGCCAGCACCAGGGCGTACGACAGCAGCCGGCCGAGGGCTGCCACCAGCCGTGACACCCGTTCGCCGTGCCCGGCCCACAGTTCCTCGGTGACCTCGGCGTGCACCTGGTACAGCTCGGTGAGGAAGGCCGCCCCCCGTTCGGTGGCGGAGAGTGTGCCGTCCGGGCCGCGGTGGAGCATCCCGTACGCCACCTGCTTGTCCACCGTCCGCCGGCAGACGACCGGGTCCTGGTAACGGGTGATGGCCGCGAAGCCGGGCCCGTCGACAGTGCCACCGGGTGCCGCGAGTCGGGTGCGCAGGTCGACCAGGAAGCCGGTCGCCGCCACTCCTCCGTACCGCTGGGACAGAACGGCTCCGCCACCGTCGCGGCCGGCCAGCATGCCGGCGCGGAAGGCCCGGTCCACGGCCGGGGCGAGCAGCCCGGCGAACCGGTGCGGCGCCAGCTCGACGGTGTTCACAGACCGATCGACCGCAGGACGGCGAAGCCCTCTTCCGCGATCCGCCGGATCAGCCCGTCGTTGACGTGGCGGTGCTCGTCCAGCACTGTCACCTCGTCCTCGGCCAGCCAGCGGTATTCGGTGTGCTTGCCGGCCTCCAGCCTCGGGCGGTCGAGGTCGCCGTCGACGCGGACCAGGAAGTCGTACTCGATGCGGGCCAGGCCGTCGTCGCCGACGTAGTGGTACTCGCCCACCTGGCCGAGGACGTGCGAGAGGACCCAGCCGGTCTCCTCGGTGATCTCCCGGCGCAGCGCCTCGTCGATGTCCTCGCCGGGGTCCAGGTGGCCGCCGACGATGTCCCAGCAGTTGGGGAAGAGGCGCCGTTGGGGTGAGCGGCGCTGAAAGAAGATGCGGCCGTCGTGGTCGACGATCAGCGCGCCGGCGCAGCGCAGGGGCTCGGTGGACACCGCTCGACAGTAGCGAGCGTCCGCTGTTGCCCCGAGGCTCGGTCTTGTCCCGGAAACATCCACGGACGACCATGTCGGTACCGGATGCCACCGTCCCAAGGGAGTGATGTGTGATGCAGGTACGGGATGCGATGTCCAGCCAGGTCCTCGTCGTCGGTCCGGAGCACACGCTCCGCCAGGCGGCCCGGATGATGTCGGCCCGCGGTGTCGGGTCGGCGGTCGTGATCGATCCGGACTCCGAGGGCGTCGGGATCATGACCGAACGCGACGTGTTGAAGGCAATTGGCGCAGGCCTGGACTGTGACGTGGAACGCACCGGTGCCCACCTGACCTGGGACGTGGTCTACGCGGGGCCGGAGTGGACGGTGGCCGAGGCCGCCGCGGCGATGGCCCGGGGCGGGTTCCGGCACCTGGTGGTACTGGACGGTCGGGAGGTGGCCGGGGTGATCTCCGTGCGGGACATCATGCGGGTGTGGGCGGAGGATCAGGCCGCCGTCTCCACGACCTGACCCGGCCGGGGCCGGAATCTCGGCCCGCGCAGGTGTGCGTGCCCGGATAGACGGGTAGGGATTCCTCGCGGGCGCGGAGATGCCGTGGCCCGCGGGGGAGGTCCCGATGCGCGACGCGGAGCGGCTGGTCGAGCAGCAGTACGCCATGCTCCTGCGTCGGGACGTGGCCCGTCTACCGGATCTCTACGCCCCGGAGGCGTTCTACTCCATGCCGGGCGTGACGGTCCGGCCCATCGAGCTGCCCGCACTCCTGCGCACCTGGACGGGTGCCTTCCCGGACCTGCGGGTCGACCCGCTGGGCACGGTTCGCACCGGCGGTGGCGCCGCCGTCGAGCTGCGTCTGACCGGCACCCACACCGGCACGCTGCATTCGCCGTACGGCACCGTCGCTCCCACCGGCCGGCTGGTGAGCTGGGAGGTGGCCGACGTGGTCCGAGCCCGCAAGGGTCGGATCACCGCTTGGCGCTCCTACTTCGACTGGAGCCAGCTCCTCGACGCGCTCGGCGTGCAGTTGGAGGGACTTTCCCGGGCGGCGCACCACGACGCGCTCGCCCTTCCGGTCTGATCTGTCGCCGACCGGTGGAGTCGGGTCACCCGTCCCGGTGGCTCAGGATGCGGACATCGCCGTGCCGTCCGCGCGTCCCCCATCGCCGCCCGTACGCTCAACATCCATGACCGCCGAGCAGTTGATCTCCTTTGCCCGTGGGGCTCCCTCGCTGGACATCGTCGATGTCGAGGGGCTCAAGGCCGCCGCCGTCCGCGCCTTCGACGCCGACCCTGCGGGGGTCACGGCGTACGGCACCTCCGTCGGCTACCTTCCGCTGCGAAAGTGGATCGCCGAGAAGCACGGGGTGGAAGCCAACCAGGTGCTGGTCACCAACGGGTCGCTTCAGGCCGACGCGTTCCTCTTCGACCACCTGGTCCGCCCGGGCGACGCGGTGGTGGTGGAACGCCCGACGTACGACCGGACGCTGCTCAACCTCCAGCGGATGGGCAGCGAGCTGCACGGCATCTCGGTCCAGCCGGACGGCCTGGACACTGCCGAGCTGCGCAAGCTGCTGGAGTCGGGGATCCGACCCCGGCTCGCGCACGTGATCCCGAACTACCAGAACCCGGCCGGCATGACGCTCTCGGAGGGGAAGCGTCGGGAGTTGCTCGACCTGGCCGCCGAGTACGAGTTCACGATCTTCGAGGACGACCCGTACGCGGACATCCGCTTCCGTGGCGAGGCGCTGCCGTCGATGCTCTCGCTGGACACCCGCAACGTGGTGGTGCACGCGTCGAGCTTCACCAAGACGGTCTGCCCGGGTGTCCGGGTCGGTTATCTGATCGGCCCGGCGGACCTGATCGCCGACATCGCCAAGAACGCGACCAGCCTCTACATCTCGCCCGGCATGATGTCGCAGGCGATCGTGCACCAGTTCTGCGTCTCCGGTGACATCGACCGCTCGATCGAGACGGTCCGCGCGGCGCTGGGTGAGCGGGCCCAGGTGCTCGCCGAGTCGTTGCGCCGGCACCTGCCGCAGGCGCGCTTCGTGGAGCCCGACGGCGGCTACTTCCTCTGGGTGGAGTTCCCGGAGGACGTACTGGTCGACCGGCTCGCTCCGGCTGCCGCCGAGCGTGGGGTCGCCGTGGTCAAGGGCAGTGACTTCGTGCTGGACGGTGGGCAGCACGCCCTCCGGTTGGCCTTCTCGGCGGTGACCGCCGACCGGATCGACGAGGGTGTCCGTCGCCTCGCGGAGGCCGTCGAGGCCGTCCGCGCCTGAGCCAGCTGTCGGGTTCCTGACAGAACGACGATGCTGGCCGTCCCGGGACTCCCGTCCGGGGCGGCCGGCGGCCCACAATGCTGCGAGCGTCGTCCGTGATGTAGCGGAGATCACCGCCCGGCCTCCGGGCCGGCCCCCCATCTCGGACGATGCGGCAGCACAACCTCCCGCCCCCACCGGTGTCGGGTGGGCCGTGTCGTCCCCGCACACCCCCCGATGCGGCCCGGCCCACCCGGCACCACCCCCACGCGACCGCCGTCACACATGTCCTCGACGACAGTCGGCGTAGCCTGCAAGCCGCAGCCGAGCGTGGGAGGTGACGCGATGACGGATCGCACAGAGCGGGACCGGACGGCGTCGTCCACCCCCGGTCGGGTGTTGCGACCTCGGGCCTGGCCCTCCCCGGTCCGGGCGATGACCCGGATCCTCAACGCCGACGGCTCGCCGCCCGTGCCGACCCCGACCGGCACCGACCGCAGCTCGGTGGTCGACTGCGCGTTGTACGTCGACGGCAAGCGGCAACCCGGCGAGTGGACGTACGCGGACGCCCTGGCGGCGGCCCGCCGCGAGGAGCACGGCTTCGTCTGGCTCGGTCTGCACCAACCGGAGCTGGCCGAGATGACCGCCATCGCGGAGACCTACGGTCTGCACGAACTCGCCGTCGAGGACGCCGTCAAGGCGGAGCAGCGCCCCAAGCTGGAGCGGTTCGGCGATGTCGTCTTCCTGGTGCTGCGTACCGCGAGGTACTGCGAGCACGCCGAGCTGACCGAGAACTCCGAGGTCGTGGAGACCGGGCAGGTGATGCTCTTCATCGGCCCGAACTTCGTGATCAGCGTCCGGCACGGGGACGCCTGCCGGCTCGCCCCGATCCGCGCTGACCTGGAGACCAAGGAGGATCTGCTGCTCCAGGGCCCGTGGGCGGTGGCGTACGGGGTGACCGACCGGGTGGTCGACCTCTACCTGGAGGTGGCCGACCAACTGGAGGACGACCTGGACATGCTGGAGGCCGAGGTCTTCGACCGCCACAGCCATGGGCGGATCCAGCGGATCTATCAGATGAAGCGGGAGCTGGTGGAGTTCAAGCGGGCGGTGGTGCCGTTGCAGCGGCCGCTGATGACGCTGACCTCCCAGGTCAACCGGGACGTGCCCAAGGAGATCCGCCGCTACTTCCGGGATGTGCAGGACCACCTGAGCCGCACCGTGGAGCAGGTCAACTCCTACGACGACCTGCTGAACTCGATCCTCCAGGCGCGGCTCGCCCAGGTCACCGTCGACCAGAACAACGACATGCGCAAGATCGCCGCCTGGGCCGGTATCGCCGCGGTGTGGACCGCCATCGCCGGTATCTACGGGATGAACTTCGACAACATGCCCGAGCTGAAGATGACGTACGGCTACCCGGTGGTCCTGGCCATCATGCTCGGCATCTCGCTGGCCCTCTACCGCTGGTTCCGCCGCAACGGCTGGCTCTGACCGCCGGGGGCGGAAGCACCCGCTCTGCCACCTGACCGCCGCTGACGCGGAGCGCACGCCGAGCGCTGGCACGCGACAGCGCCGGCGAGCGGGGGTGACCCCGCTGCGCCGGCGCTCGATGCGTTGTCGCTGGGTCAGCGACGGCCGTTGGTGCGGGCCGTGTCCTTGCCCAGTGCCTTGGTGAGGTCGTCGGTCGGCCGGCCGGAGACGTCCGTGGCACCCTCGGCGACCGAGGGGACCTTGTCGGTCGGCCGGACGCTGGTCTGCTTGGCCGTGCCGGTGGTGCTGGCGCTGCTGCCGCCGGCCACCGCCGAGCTGCCGGCACCCGTCATCCCCGCCGCACCCGTCATCCCCGCCGTACCGGTCATGGCGGACCCGCCGGTCATCGCGGACCCGTCGCTCCCCTTGGTGGCGGACGGCGTGCGCACCTCGATCGAGTCGACCTCGTCGCGCATCGGCTCCAGGGTGCGGGTCGGGTCGTACTCGGCCCACTCCTGCTGCTCGCGGCGACGGCGCATGGCCACCGCGCCGGCCACGCCGGCGACGACGCCCGCTGCCAACAGGCCGGTCATCATCGAGCCGCGACGACGCGGCTGCTTCTTCTTACCGGTGATCCGCATGGTCTTCGACTTGGCCTTCCTGGTCAGCGGCCCTGCCTGCGCGGCGCCGTCACGGGCCGCCGCGGCCAGCGGTGCCAGCGTGGTGAGTGTCTCCCCCCAGCCGGTCGACGCGCGGTCGCGCACCTTCGCCGCGGTCGGCGCCACGTAGCCCCGGGCCACCTGGACCCGCGGACCGACGGTTGCGCCAGCGCCCTTGGCTGCGTGGTTGGCTGCCTGCATCAGGTGGCTGATGCTCTGGTTCAGCTCGGCCTTGGCCAGCTGCCCCTGGGACTTACGCCGCCCGAATCCAAACACGGTCCTACCTCCTGGGAGTTGTTCCTTCGTCATCCTCCACCTTCGGATGCCTCCGCGATGCCAGATCGGGCACATGGGAGGATCCGCATGGAACTGACCAACAAGTGAGGAGTACCCGTGGCCGAGGCTGTCTACGCCACCCTGCACACCAACGCTGGCCCGATCCGGCTGGAGCTCTTCCCGAACCACGCGCCGAAGACGGTCCGCAACTTCATCGACCTGGCTGAGGGCAACCGGGAGTACACCGACCCGCGCACCGGTCAGCCGGGCAGTGGGCCGTACTACGACGGCACCATCTCGCACCGCGTGATCAGCGGATTCATGGTCCAGATGGGCGACCCGACCGGCACCGGCCGGGGCGGACCGGGCTACAAGTTCGCGGACGAGTTCCACCCGGAGCTGCGCTTCGACCGGCCGTACCTGCTGGCGATGGCGAACGCCGGACCGGGCACCAACGGTTCGCAGTTCTTCATCACCGTGTCGCCGACGCCGCACCTCAACAACCGGCACACCATCTTCGGGCAGGTCGCCGACGAGCAGTCGGTGAAGGTCGTCGACTCGATCGCCAGCACCCCGACCGGCCCGAGCGACCGTCCGCTCCAGGACGTCGTCATCGAGCGGGTCGAGATCGAGCGGTCTGCTTCCTGACCAACGGGCGAGGTACCTTTGCTCGCATGATTGAGCGCTCCGGAGCACCGCACCGGCCTGCGCCGGTGGTTCGCGCGGCGGTGGACGGAGGGTCGGCCCGGTGAGCGAGTCTCCGCCGACCACCCCGGTCTGCTACCGGCACCCCGGCCGGGAGACCTATGTCCGGTGCAGCCGCTGCGACCGGCCGATCTGTCCGGACTGCATGCGCGATGCGTCGGTCGGGCACCAGTGCCCGGAGTGCGTCAACGAGGGTCGTCGCAGTGTCCGGCCGGCGCGTACCGCCTTCGGTGGTGGTACGGCCGGCCGGCACGGCTATGTCACGAAGACCCTGATCGCGGTGAACGCGCTGCTCCTGCTGCTCTCCATCGCCTCGGCTCGGGGTGGGGACGCGGCGATGGGGGGCTCCGGTTTCGGCGGCCTCATGGGTGGCAGCACGCCGCTGACCGAGTGGGGTGCGGTGCTCGGCCGGGCATACCTGTCCGACTACACGCTCGGTGGGATCGCCGAGGGCCAGTGGTACAGGCTGGTCACCGCGATGTTCCTGCACTACGGCGTGCTGCACCTGCTGCTCAACATGTGGGCGTTGTGGGTGCTCGGTCGGTCGCTGGAGGCCAACCTCGGGCGGGTCCGTTTCGCCGCGCTCTACCTGATCGCCGGTCTGGGCGGCAACGTGGCCGCCTACCTGTTCAGCAGCCCGCGGGCCGCCACCGTCGGGGCGTCGACAGCCGTGTTCGGTCTCTTCGCCGCACTGATCATCATTGAACGCAAGCTGGGTCGGGACATCTCCCGGATCATCCCGATCCTGGTGATCAACCTGGTGTTCACGCTGGCGGTGCCGGGCATCTCGATCCCCGGGCACCTCGGTGGGCTGGTCGTCGGCGCGCTGATGGCGTTGGTGCTCGCGTACGCGCCTCGTGGCCGGCGAACGTTGGTGCAGGTCGCCGGAGCGGCGATCATCCTGGTGGTCCTGCTCGCGCTCGTGCTCTTCCGGACCGCCCAACTGCTCGGCTGACAGCTCAGGGGTTCGGGCGGGCGGCACGCAGTGCGGTGGCGACCTCTTCCGGGGTGGCTCCCAGGTCGTAGCGGCCGAAGAGGTGCAGCGAGTTGCCCGCGTCGATCTCCAGGGTCTCGCTGGTCAGCCCCAACCGTGGCCGACGGTCGACGGTGATCGCCTCGACCGTCGACCAGGGCAGCAGCCGCCGGCCCGCGAACCCGTGGATGACGGTGAGCCCCGCCGGGTCCACCGCCAACCGGACCGGCACGACCAGGTCGCGTACCGCCCAGACGGCCACCGTGACCGCGGCCAGGACGGCCACCACCAGGCGGACCGGGTCGCCGTCGGCGAAGAGCAGCCCGAGGGCGACGAGCAGGACGGCGCCGGCCAGCTTCGCCGCTGGCAGACTCGACGGCACTCGCCACTGCCGGGCCCCGGTGATCTCATCCACCCGCCCAGCATGCCAGCGGCCGTCGGATTCCGGCATCTCGTGTTGGTGGGGCCGGACGGTCGGTCCTGGGACGACGTAGGATCGGGACAGCCCAAGTTACCGGGGAGTAAACATGAGTGACGCGGTCATCGTCGGCGCGGTACGTACCCCGGTCGGGCGGCGCAAGGGCAGCCTCGCCGGCGTCCACCCGGTCGATCTCTCGGCGCACGTGCTGCGCGCCCTCGCCGAGCGCACCGGGCTCGACCCGGCGCAGGTCGACGACGTCTTCTGGGGCTGCGTGTCCCAGGTCGGCGAGCAGTCGTGGAACATCGCCCGCAACGGCGTGCTCGCCGCCGGCTGGCCCGAGACGGTCCCCGGCACGACGCTGGACCGGCAGTGCGGCTCCAGCCAGCAGGCACTGCACTTCGCCGCCGCGACGGTGCTCTCCGGCCAGGCTGACCTGGTGGTCGCCGGCGGGGTGGAGTCGATGACCCGGGTGCCGATGGGCTCCAGTGTGGCCGGCGGTATGCCGTTCAGCGACCAGCTCCGGGACCGTTACCGGGGTGTCGAGGGCTTCGCCGACGACGCGCCACTGCCGTTCAACCAGGGCGTCGGTGCCGAGCTGATCGCCCGGCGGTGGCGCCTCTCGCGCACCCAGCTCGACGAGTTCGCGCTGGCCAGCCACGAGAAGGCAGCCGCCGCACAGGACGCTGGCGCGTTCGACCCGGAGCTCACGCCGGTGCCACTCGGCGATGGTGGCAAGTTCGCCGCCGACGAGGGCATCCGCCGGGACACGACCCTGGCCAAGCTCGGCGAGCTGGCCACGCCGTTCCGTGCCGACGGCGTGGTGACCGCCGGGTCCGCGTCCCAGATCTCCGACGGCGCCGCGGCCCTCGCGGTGACGACCTCCGAGTGGGCCAGCCGGCACGGCCTTCGGCCGCTTGCCCGGATCCACACCGCCGTGGTCGCCGCCGACGACCCGGTCACCATGCTCACCGCCCCCATCCCGGCCACCGCGAAGGCGCTGCGCCGCGCGGGGCTGGGCATCGAGGAGATCGGTGTGTACGAGGTGAACGAGGCGTTCGCCCCGGTGCCACTGGCCTGGCTGGCCGAGACCGAGGCGGACCCGGAGCGGCTCAACCCGCGTGGTGGGGCGATCGCACTCGGTCACCCGCTCGGCGGCTCCGGTGCCCGGATCATGACCACGATGCTCCAGCACATGCGGGACAACGGGATCCGCTACGGCCTGCAGACCATGTGCGAGGGCGGCGGAATGGCCAACGCCACCATCGTCGAGCTGGTCTGACACCGCTGGGGAAAACGCCTCGCCCCGGCCCGGGAGGGCCGCCTAAGGTGCCCAGCGTGACGACGATCGCCGGTGAGCGTGCCCCCGACTGGTCCAGTGAGCAGTGGCAGGTGCGGGCCCGGTCCTGGGTCGACACGAGGTTGAGCCAGGCCGGCCGGCGGGTGACGGGTCTGGTGGAGCCTCGGGTGCGCCCGTGGTCCCTGGTCTGGCGGGTGCCCACCGACGACGGCCCGGTCTGGTTCAAGGCCAACAACCCCGGCACCGTGCACGAGGCCGCCCTGATCGCGACGCTCGCCGAGCTGACACCGGAACGGGTGCTGACACCGATCGCGGTGGACCCGGAGCAGGGCTGGTCGCTGCTGCCCGACGGCGGCGAGTCGTTGCGCGACGTGCTGGCGCGCGACCCCGATCTGGCGCACTGGGAGCGGGCACTACCCGGGTACGCGGCGCTCCAACTGACCACCGCGCCGCGCGCCGACGAACTGGTCGCACTGGGTGTGCCGGACCACCGCCCCGAGGTGTTGGCCGGGCTCCTCGCCGAGCTGCTCGACGATCGCGGGTCGCTGCTGATCGGTGCCGAGGGCGGGCTCAGTCCCGACCTGCATGAGCGGCTGCGGGCGGAGCTGCCGTCGTACGCCGAGCGGTGCCGCCGGCTCGCCGACATCGGCATCCCGGCCACCGTGCAGCACGACGACCTGCACGACGGCAACGTCTTCGCGGGCCCGGACGGCTACCGCTACTTCGACTGGGGCGACGCCTCCGTGGCGCACCCGTTCGGCACGCTGCTGGTGACTTTGCGGTCCATCCGGCACGCGAAGAAGCTGGCGGCCGACGACACGGGGTTGGCGCGGCTGCGCGACGCCTACCTGGAGGCGTGGACCGACCGGTACGACCGCCGAACCCTTGTCGAGGCCGCCGACCTTGCGATCGGCCTGGGGCCGGTGAGCCGGTCGCTGTCCTGGCGGCGAGCCCTGGACATCGTCGACGAGTCCCGTGCCGAGTACGCCGACGCGGTCCCCGGTTGGCTGGAGGAGCTGTTCGCCGCAAGCCCTCTTCAACCGGACTCCTGACCACGATCCGTCCAAGTCGGAAGTCGGACAGGCAGTGCGACCTGCGGCGTGGAACTTCCAAAAAACCCGCGTGACCCACGTCACCCCGCCGAAGACGTCGTTGGGCAGGTCATGGACGTCTTCTCCCGAACGTTCCTTCCGGCCGCCGCCGAGGCTGGCCTGGCCGTGCAGACCGTGAGCCGGCACATGCCGGTCTTCCGGCGCTGCGTCGGCTCCGGTGACGCCACCATCCTGGTCACCCGTTGCAGCCGCCCCGACCGCCCGGTCACCGGCGACTATCTGCTGCTGCTCACCCACCGTCGACTGGTGGTCACCCAGCAGACCCGACTACTGCACCGTCTGCGCCTGCATCTCAACACCGAGTTGCGCGAGCTGAGCAACGTCACCTGGAGCCCGGACCCGCGACTCCAGTCGGTCGAGATGGCGGCCACCGCGATCGACGGGATCCGCGAGCGGTTCCTGATCCGCACCAGTCACCCGAAGCAGGTCTGGCAGCTCGACGCGTTGCTCAACCATGCCTTTCGGACCCGCCTGCGGGTGCCCCGTGAGCGCATCCTCGCCACCATCGGTGACGCGCCGGCCGCCGCGCGGCCCAACGCGTTCCGCCCCGCCGTGGTGAGCTGACGCCCGACCGGGCTTTGCGTCGCCTTTACCTGACTCGAACACGCACCGATCGCGCCGGGTCCACCGGGTCGGCAATCATGGGCCGGTGACCGTCGAACCGCCGCACCGCGGGCTCGTCCTCGTGGTCGAGGACGAGCCGGCCATCGCCGACCTGGTCCGGCTCTATCTCACCCGGGACGGCTTCGGCGTCCACCTGGAACGCGACGGCGCGGCTGGCCTGAGCGCCGCCCGCCGGATCCGCCCGGTGGCCTGCGTCCTGGACATCGCCCTGCCGGGCCTGCCCGGCACCGAGATCTGCCGCCAGCTGCGCGAGGCCGGCGACTGGACCCCGGTCATCTTCCTCACCGCCCGCGACGACGAGGTCGATCGGATCGTCGGCCTGGAGTTGGGCGCCGACGACTACGTGACCAAGCCGTTCAGCCCCCGGGAGCTGGTCGCCCGGGTGCGCGCGGTGCTGCGTCGCTCCGCCGGCGGCCCGGAGGGCGCGGACCGGCAGCGCGTCGTCGGCCCGGTGACGCTCGACCCGGCCCGCCGAACGGTCACCGCCGCTGGCGCACCGGTGCAGCTCACCTCCACCGAGTTCGACCTGCTGGCCCATCTGATGGCCCGGCCCGGTCGGGTCTTCACCCGGGAGGAGCTGCTGGCCGGGGTCTGGGGGTACGCGGCGCACGCCGGCACCCGCACGGTCGACGTGCACGTCGCCCAGGTGCGGGCGAAGCTCGGCCCGGCCAGCGTGATCCGGACCCACCGTGGCGTCGGGTACGCGGTCGATGCCTGACCAATCCGGGCGCGCCGGGTCGCCGACCATGTCGCTGCCGGTGGTTGGCACCTCCCCACCCGCCGCACCTCGACGTGGCGGCCTCGGCCGTACGCTCACCGCCCGTGCGGTGCTGGTCACCTGCGCGGTGGCGCTGGTGTCGGTGCTGGTCACCGCGATCGTGGCGGTGCCGTTGGCGATCCGTGGCGCAGAGCGGCGCGACCAGGAGGCGCTCGCCGCGCAGGCCCGGCTCGCGGCCGAGGTGCTGCGCACCCGTCTGGACCGGGGTCGCAGCGCCGACGAGGAGCGGCTCATCCAGCAACTGCGCAACCAGGGCATCGACGCGTACCTGATCCGGCGCGGAGCGGTCGACCGGCCGGGTCTGCCACCTCGGGTGGTGCAGCGGATCGGGCAGGGGCGCAACGTGTCGGTCCGGCGCGTCGTCAACGGCGAACGTGCCCTGGTCGAGGGCCGGGCGCTCGCCAACGGCAACGGCGTGGTGCTCTCCCGCCCCTCGGCGAACGGGTTGTGGGCCCGGGTGCTGCTGAGCCTCTGGTTACCGCTGCTGGCCGGGTTGGCCGCCGGCGTGGTGGCCGGGTTGCTGCTGGCCCGCCGGTTGGCCCGGCCGATCCGCGTCGCGGCCACCGCCGCCGCCCGGCTACGCGCCGGCGACCGCGCCGTCCGGGTGCCGGTCGAGTCACCGGACGAGGTCGCCGACCTGGCCGAGGCGTTGAACGGTCTGGCCGGTGCGCTGGCCACCAGTGAGGGGCGGCAGCGGGAGTTCCTGCTGTCCGTCTCGCACGAGCTGCGCACCCCGCTGACCGCGATCCGGGGGTACGCCGAGGCACTCGCCGACGGGGTGCTCGGCCCGGACGACACCGTCGACACCGGTCGGACGATGCTGGCTGAGGCCCAACACCTGGACCGGCTGATCGGGGACCTGCTGGCGCTGGCCCGGCTGGAGGCCGCCGACTTCCCGCTCGAACCGGTGCCGGTGGACCTCACCCAGTTGGCCGTTCACGCGGAGCCGACCTGGTCCGGCCGGTGCGCGGCGGTGGGCGTGCCGTTCCGGTTGGAGACGCCAGGTCAGCCGGTGCCCGCGTACACCGATCCGGGGCGAATCAGGCAGGTGCTGGACGGGTTACTGGAGAACGCGCTGCGGGTCGTACCCCCGGGTTCGCCGGTGGTGCTCGCGGTCCGGGCGGCGGGTGCGGACCCGGCCTCCGGCGGTGAGCTGGAGGTCCGGGACGGCGGGCCCGGCTTCACCGACGACGACCTGGCGGTGGCGTTCGAACGCGGGGCACTGCACCAGCGTTACCGGGGTGTGCGCAAGGTGGGCAGCGGGCTGGGGTTGGCGCTGGCCGCCGGCCTGGTCCGCCGGCTGGGCGGAGAGATCGCCGCCGGGCACGCGCCGGAGGGCGGTGCCGCCTTCACGGTCCGACTGCCCGGCGATCCTTACCTGGCTCGAACATCGGCCTGACGCTCCGCTCGTCCTCGACGGAGATGCTGAGGGCTCCACGGACGAGAGGGAACGTCATGCCACGTTGGGGATTCGCCACCGGCACCACGGCACTGCTCGCGGCGGTCACGCTGGGCGTCAGCGGCTGCGGTGCGGCCGAGGTGGCCAGCCAGCCTGCCCGGGAGGCCGCCGTCGAGGTTGCCGCCGCGATGGGCGTGGAGGGTCAGGCGCTGACCGCGATGGGCTTCGACGCCGACGACCTGGACGTGCAGACCGTCGCCGCGCCGGCCACCCCGACGCCGGGTGCATCCCCCACCGCCAGGGACAAGGCCCGGGAGAAGCGCGGCGAGGAGTGGCGCAAGCGCCGGCAGGCCCGGGTGCTGCTGCGGAAGAACACCCTGCACGGTGAGGCGGTCGTGAAGACGAAGGACGGCGGTACGCAGACCGTCGCCGTGCAGCGCGGCGAGGTGACCGCGATCGACGGCGACTCGATGACCGTCAGGTCGACCGACGGCTTCACCATGACCTGGACCTTCGGCGAGGACCTGCGGGTCGTCGAGCGGCGCGCCACAGTGCAGCCGAGCGAGGTGAAGGTCGGCGCGACGCTCGGCGTCGCCGGCGCGAAGGACGGCGACAAGGGCGTGGCGCGACTCGTCCTCATCCCCCGCACGAAGTGAGCGAGGGGCCCCTGAGTCGACCAGGGGCCCCTCCTTCCGTCAGTAGACGCGGGAGCCGATGAAGTCGTCGTGACCGTAGCCGACCGGGTTGGCGGCGGTACGGGCCTCGAACGACCACTGCTGCCGGGTGCTGGTGGAGCAGGTGGCCAACCGCAGCCGGGGAGCGCCCGACGACGGGCTGTCGAACGCCACGCAGAGGTTGCTGGCGGCGGTCGGCTTGATCTGGTTGCCGACGAAGGCGAACTGCTGGGCGGCAGTGCCGTTGCAGTCGTAGATGTTGACCGCCGTGCCGGCCGTCATCGATGCGCCGGCGACATCGAGGCAACGGTCGTGGGACAGCTCCGAGTGCAGTGACCGCTTGGCCGCGTCGTACCAGAAGCCCTGGTTGCGCCCGCCGTGGCAGCCGTACGACTGCTGGGCGGTGCCGTTGCGGGAGTCGTAACCCTTACCGTCGACGCAGGTGTTGGTGGCAGGGTTGCGCAACTGCTTGAACTGCATCAGGCCCGGGTAGAGCACGCCAGCGCCGGTGCTGGCCGGGTCGACGCAGGTGGCCTGGTTCTGTCCGGAGTTCCAGAACTGGGTGATGCACTGGGCGAACATGCCGTGCCCGCGGGCGTTGGGGTGGAACGACTGCCGGGCGGCGTTCTCGTTCCAGATCCCGATCTCGATGTTGAGGCCGCGGACCGAGGTGTTGTCGGTGCACACCTCGTGGCCGTGGAAGAGCCGGCTGGCGTCCAGGTAGCGGGTGCCGGTCTGGGTGGCCGCCGCGCGCAGCGCCGACTCGAACAGCGGCACCGCCTTGTTGCGGGCGAACGCGGCGTCGGCCAGGTAGAGCAGGCAGCCGCCGGAGTACCAGCCGGGGAAGTTCGGGTTGTCCTCAACGTCCGGGCTGGCCGGGCTCGGGTACGACATGAGCACCAGCTCGTAGTCCGTGCGCAGGTAGCCGGCCCTGGTCATGGTCTGTCGGATGTCGGTGAGGGCGTCCGCAACCGCCCGGCGGCTGCCGTCGGTGCGGATCGTCCACTGGTCGGTGTAGTCGGGGTAGCAGTTGCCCTGGAGGAAGACCCGGCTGACCGCGCAGTCGGTGGCGACGGGGCCGAACTGGATGGTGCCGTCTCCGTTCGCGCCGACCACCACCCAGATCAGTTTCACGTGCGTGTTGCGCGCCTTGATGCCCAGGTAGTCGCCCTGGTTCAGCTCGTTGTGCTGGGTCGGGCCGCCGGCGATGAGGTTCCACGGGGTGGCGCCGGAGCAGGCGATGTTGTATCTCGCGTCGGACGGGATGCCGGTGCGGAACACCGCCTGGTCGTACGAGCGGTCGCACCAGTTGCCGTCCTGGTGGGTGCCGGGCACGTAGTTGCCGACTCCCTCGCCGGAGATCTGGCTGTCGCCCATGGTGATCAGCGCGGTGCGGCGTTGCTCGATCGGGCGGATCGCGGGGGTGCCGTAGAGGGCGGTGGCCTCGGCGGCCCGGATGGCCTCGAGGTTGGCGGGGAGTGGTTGGACGGTTGGACGGTCGGCGGCGGTGGCGGGGGTGGCCGGTCCGGCGAGCATCGGTAGGACGAGGGCGGCGACGGCCACGGCGACGGTGATGGCCCGTCGTCGGGTCGCGCGTTCGGGCCTGGCGGGGATTGCAGGCATCGACGCACTCCTTTCGGCTCAGTCGCGGGACGTCGACTGAGTTACCAGAAGGTAACGTGCGGATCAATGGATGTGAATGCGTCTCGGATCCTTGCGCGCAGGCTGCAGAACCGCCCGGATCGGACTATCCGGGCGATCGAGATGCGCCGAAGCAGACCGCCGGGTCAGCGGCCCGGCGGCAGGGCGTAGCCGACGTAGCCGCGGAACTCCAGCCGCCAGCCGGCCGGGACCAGCTTCGTGCAGGCCGGAGGACTGCCGGTGCAGACGATCGCGTCGACCGAGGCAGGGTCCGCCGGCGGTCGCTCCGGCAGCACCGACTGCAACGCCACCAGGTCCGGCGAACCCCCGTCCGGCTGCCGGAGCAGCAGCCACCACGGGTACTCCCAGTTGTCGTTCTGCTGCACCAGCCCGATCCGTCGGGCGCCGCTGTCGCGGACCGCCGTCGCGGCCCAGCGGAACTCGTCGGCCCACTGCGGACGCCGCAGGAACCGGGTGTCCCAGTCCGAGGTGGTGAAGACCGAACCGGCACCGACCAGCCGTCGCGGAAAGCCGTACGACAGCGCGAGCACACCGGCCAGCGCCGAGGTGGCCAGCACGGTGACCGCCGTCAGCGTGGCCACCGACCGGCGGGCTCCTTGCCGACCCGGGTTCGCGCGGCGGCGGCGGAAGAGCGCGTCGAGCCAGAGCCCGGCCAGCGGCACGGCCAGCACCACGGCGTAGAGGATCAGCCGGTTGCCCCACGGCTGCCACTTGATCATCGAGGTGTGCAACAGGACGGCGGCCAACACCACCACCGCGTACGCGCGCAGCGGCCCGGCCTGCTCGGGATCGATCCGGCGCGGACGGGCGAGTGCGACTACCGCGCCGATCAGCACCAGCGCCCCGGTCAGGGGGAACGCCACCCGGTCCTCGTCCGGATACCAGGCCGGCTCCGGAAAGATCTCCCGACCGAAGGTGATCGCACGGTCCTGCGGGTCGACCCCGATCGCGCCCGCTCCGTCGATGATCGCCTCGGCTCCGGCCCGGTGCAGGGGCGCCAGCGGCGTGTCGAACGCGGTGTGCCCGATCCGCAGAGCGTTGACCAGGATGGACTGCGGGTCGTGCCGTTCCATCGGGATCGACTCGCGCAGCCGGGGCGGCCCCAGCGGGTGCCCGAACTCGGCGGTCACCCGGGCCAGGAACGGGCCGACCACCACGGCCGCGACCAGCAGGATCAACACCGAGGCGCCGACCGTGCGAGCTAGCCCGCCGACCGGCCGAGGCTGCCGATCCCCGCCGGCCGCCGTCGGGCCGGGCGATGCCGCGCCGGCCGTCGGGTTGGGTGGTGCCGCGCCGGCGGCCGTCGGGCCGGGCGTCGCCGTGCTCGCGGTCAGCGCCAGCCGGAGCTGGGCCAACCCCCAGAGCAGCAGCAGCGGCCCGACCGCGATCAGACCACTGGTCTTGGTCACCGCGGTCAGACCGGTGGCCGCCCCCAACCCGAGCACCGTGCCCCAGCCTGTCCGCCGACGCAGCCCGTCCAGCACGAGGGTCGCCGCGCAGGTCACCCACGCCGCGCAGACCAGGTCGGTCTGCGTGCTGGTCGCCTGGAGCACCACCATCGGCGTGGTCGCCAACACGAACGCGGTGAGCAGCTGGGCCCGCCGGCTGCCGCCGAGCTGCGCGGTGATCCGTGCGACCACCAGGAGGCAGAGCACTCCGGCTGCCCACTGCACCAGGTTGTACAGGTGGTCCCCGCCGGTGAGGAGGCGAAGGTGCAGCAGCAGGTACTCGGCTCCGGGCGGGATGGTCACCTGCCGGTGGATGGCGGTGGGCCAGAAGTCCAGGTCACCCTGAGCCACCCAGTGCTCCACCTTCGGCAGGTGATAGGTCTGTGAGTCGAAGTTGTTCGGCTCGGCCAGCAGCGCGACCAGCAGCTCCAGCAGGACCAGTCCGCCGATCGCGCCGACGAGCAGCCGCTCGCCGCGTCCCGCCGTACGCCAGGCGTCGAGGGCCACGGCGAGCAGGCCGGACGGTGCCCGGACGGCGCGGGTCGGCGTGGGGTCGGGCCCGGTCGCACCGCGCTCGACGGCGGCGGGCGGGTCGGCGCTGCCGCCGGACACCACGGCACCGACCGGCACCGGTCGCGGTGCGGCGGTGAGCGTCGGCGCGGTACGGGTCGCGCGTCGCTGCCGCAGACCGGCTGCTGTCGCGGCGGCGGCCAGGAAGAGCAGCCACGCGGCGGCGAAGGCCGGCCGGGTCAGCGCGTGCAACGCGCCGAGAAGTTCGACGACGAGCACCGCGTACACGCCGGTGAGCAGCGCGGCGCGCACCACGGCGAGCCGTAGAGGCGCGACCGCGCCGACCTCGCGCGGCCTCATCGCGACGGTGAGCAGGAGCGCCCCGGCGGCGGGAACCGCCGCGAGCAGAGAGCCGCCAGCCGACATGGCGGGTAGTAAACACCATTCGTCTGCGCTAGCCACGCCGACGGCCCCGATGGTGGCGGCATATCGAAGGTCAACCAGCCAGGCTAGGCTGTGCCCGACGTGTTGCCGCCACCGTGGAGATTCCCTTGAAGCTCTCGATCCTCATGCCGGTCTACAACGAGGAAGAACGCATCGCGGATGCCCTCAAGCAGGCGTTGGCGGTTGACTATCCCTGCGAAATCGAGTTGGTCGTCGTCGACGACGGCAGCCGGGACGGCACCGGCGAGGTCCTCGGCCGCGCCGACGACGCACGTCTGCGTGTCATCACCCACCAGCGCAACGCCGGTAAGGGTGCCGCCATCAAGACGGCGGTCGACAGCGCGGAGGGCGACTACATGGTCATCCTCGACGCCGACCTGGAGTACGACCCGCAGGACATCCCCAAGCTGCTCGACCCGGTGCTCGACGGGCGGGCCACTGTCGTCTACGGCAATCGCACCTTTGGCAGCCACAGCGCCTACAGCTTCTGGTACGTGATGGGCAACAAGGGCGTCACGATGGCGGCCAACGTGCTGTTCAACTCGTACATCGGCGACCTGGAGACCTGCTTCAAGCTGATGCCGGTGGCGCTCTACCGGTCGCTCGAAGTGCGCTCGCGCGGCTTCGGCATGGAGGCCGAGGTGACCGGCAAGCTGCTGCGTCGCCGGATCCGCCCCTACGAGGTGCCGATCAGCTACCGGGCTCGTGGCCGGGAAGAGGGCAAGAAGATCACCTGGAAGGACGGCGTCGAGGCGATCTGGATCCTCGGCCGCGAACGCGCCCGCCGCCGTTCCACCGCGTCACCCGCGCGCTGATCCCAGAAACGCACTGATCGACCGGCGCAGACCGTCGGCATCCAGGCCGTGCCACCGGGCGTGGTCGGCCGGATGTCCGTATCGGCGCAGGTCGGTCTGATCCACCCCGAGGGCGAGCAGCCGATGCGGCACCTCCGCCATGGCCCGGCTGACGACCGCGCTCGACGTTCCTGACAGGTACGGCTCGACCAGCACCACCTCGGTCGGGGCGAGCGCCCGCAACCCGGACGTGTCGAACGGCCGGGGAGTGTGGGTGTACGCGACTGTCACGGCCATCCCCTCGGTCGCTGCCAGGGTGGGATCGAGCATCGGCCCGACAGCCAGCACGAGCGGCGCGTTCGTCCCACCCTGCCGGATCACCCGCAACCGGTCGGCGTCCGGGTACGCCCGGGCGTTGCGCTGCTCGCTCAGCCGCAGGTAGACCGGATCGTCGGTGATCGCCGCCTCGCGCAGCAGCGGTGCGACCTCGTCGGGGTGGCCGGGCACCCGCACCGTCCAGCCGTCGCCCAACGAGTCGAAGAGCGCCACGTCGCCGGGCGACTGGTGGGTCCGGCCCTCAGCTGACCCGTCGAACGATGCTCCGATGCTGACCATGACCGCGCCCACGCCCTGGTGGTCCAGATCCAGTTTGATCTGCTCGTACGCCCGGTCCACCAGGAACGTCGCGTAGGAGTGCACGATCGGGCGAAGCCCGGTCAGGGCGAGCCCGCCGGCCACCCCGATCATCAGTTGCTCCCGGATGCCGACATTGAACACCCGGTCCGGGTGGCGGGTGCCGGCCGGCGCGAACTGGGTGGCCGAGATGTCGGCCAGCACGATTGCGGTCCGCGGGTCGTCGTCGAGCAGCGCGGTGGTGGCGTCGATGAAGGCGTCACGCATGGCGGTCATCCCTTGTTCTCGACGTGGGCGACGACGAGGTGCGGCCGTCCCGGCCGGTGCCCGGTCAGCGCCACGTACAGGTCGGTGTGGTTGCGGCCGTCGACGGTGTCGGCGGTCCAGCCGTTGACGGTGAACCGGCTGGCGATGCCGCCCGCCCAGCCGTGGGTGGCCGACGAGTTGTCGACCACGATCGCGGTGAGGTTCGCCAGGCCGGTGGCACCGGCGTACGCGATCGCCTCGTGGTTGGAGCCCTCGTCCAGTTCGGCGTCGCCGAGCAACACGTACACCCGGGGTTTGAGCAGCCCCTGGGCCCGTAGCCCGAGGGCGCTGCCGACGGCCAGCCCGAGCCCGTGCCCGAGCGAGCCGGAACCGATCTCGACTCCGGGGACCAGTAGCCGGTCCGGATGATGGCCGAGTCGGCTCGCCGGCCCGGCCAGGTCGTCGAGCCAGGCTTCCGGGATGAAGCCGTGCGCGGCGAGCACCGCGTAGTAGGCGGCCGGTCCGTGGCCCTTGGAGAGCAGGAACCTGTCGCGTTCCGGGTCGTCGGCGGTGTCGGGGGTGACCCGCAGCACCCGGTCGTAGAGCACCTGGAGCACGTCGATGGTCGAGTGCGCGCTCGGCGCGTGCTTCTCGTCGCCGGTCAGTCGTCGGATCAGCCCGGGAAGTCGGGAGCCGGTGTTGGTGGTCACTGTGATCGTCATGCCACTACTGTGTAAGTTGAAGTGGACTTCAACTCAAGGACCTGGTGATGCAGGATCTACTGACGATCGGCGAGCTGTCGGTCCGCTCGGGCGTGGCGCCGTCGGCGCTGCGCTACTACGAGCGACTGGGGCTGATCCGCGCCGATCGGACCGGCGGCAACCAGCGCCGGTACGCCCGCGCCGAGTTGCGGCGGGTGGCCTTCATCCGGATCTCCCAACAGGTCGGCGTCTCCCTCGACGAGATCCGCGCGGCACTGGACTCGCTCCCCGAAGCCCGTACGCCCAGCCCACAGGACTGGGCGCGGCTCTCCGCGAGCTGGCGGAGCCGGCTGGACGAGCGGATCCGGCTGCTCACCAAGCTCCGCGACGACCTGGACGGCTGCATCGGCTGCGGCTGCCTGTCGTTGCAGCGCTGCACGCTCAACAACCCCGGGGACGCGCTGGCCGGCGAGGGCCCGGGCGCCCGGCTGGTGCTGCCCCGACCGGCCGACGATCCGACACCGGCGGGCTCACCCGCCTGACGCCGGCTGCTCACCCGAGGGTGAGCAGGACCTTGCCGAAGTGATCGTTCGACTCGACGAGCCGGTGCGCCTCGGCCGCCTCGGTCATCGGCAGCCGCCGGTCCACCACCGGGCGGATCCTGCCCGCCTCGATCAACGGCCACACCTCGTCCCGTACGCCCTGGACGATCTCCGCCTTCTCCGCGATCGGTCGGGAGCGCAGCGAGGTCGCGGCGACGGTCGCCCGCTTCGTCAGCAGTGCACCGAGATCCAGCTCAGCCTTGCGCCCACCCTGCATGCCGATCACCACCAGCCGACCGCCGGTCGCCAGCGCGGAGACGTTCCGACCCAGGTAGGACGCGCCCATGATGTCCAGGATCACGTCCGCGCCGCGACCGTCGGTGACCCGCCGGACCTCCTCCACGAAGTCCTGCTCGCGGTAGTCGATCGGGTGCGACGCGCCCAGCTCACGCAGTCGGGAGTGCTTGGCCGCCCGGGCGGTGGTCACGACGGTCGCGCCGAGGGCCGCCCCGAGCTGGACCGCGAAGGTGCCGATCCCACTGCCCCCGCCGTGCACCAGCAGCGTGTCGCCCGCGCTGAGCCGACCCACCTGGACCAGGTTCGACCAGACCGTGCAGGCCACCTCGGGCAGCCCTGCGGCGTCCACCGAGTCGCAGGCCGGCACCGGGAGCAACTGCCCGGCGGGGACCGCGACCCGCTCGGCGTACCCGCCGCCGGACAGCAGCGCGCAGACCTGCTGCCCGACCGCCCACCCGGCGACCTCCGAACCGACCTCGGTGATCACCCCAGAGCATTCCAACCCGGGGTACGCGGACGCGCCCGGCGGTGGCGGATAGTGCCCCTGCCGTTGCAGCAGGTCAGCGCGGTTGACCCCGCTGGCCCGCACATCCACGATCACCTCGCCGGGGCCCGGCTCCGGGTCGGGCACCTCGGCCCAGACCAGCGCTTCGGGTCCACCGGGCTGCGGGATGGTGATCGCCTTCATGGAGTCAGTCTTACCCGATCTCGCCCGGCACCGCAGGTGCACCCTCCAGCCCACTGTGGACGCGACGGACCGCCTGGCCGCCGCATTCGGGGAGGGACGCCGGGCCGCCCGACGGGAGCCGTGGCAGACTATGCGTGGCCGTACGCCTGCGGGTGGCGGCCTGGGAGGGTTCGCCTAGTGGCCGATGGCGCTGGTCTTGAAAACCGGTAAGGCAGCGATGTCTTCGTGGGTTCGAATCCCACACCCTCCGCCACGACGCTCGCGATCGCTGATCGACTCGGTTTCCATGAAATCGGCGTGTCGGCGCGCCCTGGATACCGCCTGAAGGCGGGTGGGTCATGGGCCGGTCACTCCGGCGGGTCTGTGGGCCGTCGGGCCTCGCGGATCGTCTCCTCGGCCAGTCGCTCCACCGCGCGTCGGCGTTCCTCGGCGATGGCCTGCTCGTCCCGGCGGCGGAACGCGGTGAAGACCGCTGCCACGAAGTCCCGCCAGATGCCGGCCACGGTGTCCCCCTGAGGAACGTTGCCCGACCTCAACGGTAGCTCTGGCAAACCACCCTCGGTGAGCGCGTACTTCCGGTCGTTGGAGGGGCTGCGGCGGGGTAAGAAGGGGCTGGTAACTCCGCACACCGGAAGGACGCGTCCCGATGACCCTGGAACGACCGATTGCCCCGGACCCGTACGAGCTGCTGCCGACGCTGCCCTCGTTCACGTTGACGAGTGACGACGTGCAGAACGGCGAGCCCATGGACGTCCGGCACGCGCATGACAGCGTCGGAGGTGACGACGTCTCGCCGCAGCTGACCTGGTCGGATTTCCCCGCCGAGACGAAGAGTTTCGCGGTGACCTGCTACGACCCCGACGCGCCGACCGGCAGCGGTCTCTGGCACTGGGTGCTGGTGAACCTGCCGGTCGACGTCACGCAGTTGCCCAGCGGCGCCGACGGCGCGGCGGGCACGGACCTCGGCGGGGCGTTCTCGGTCCGCAACGACTACGGCCAGCACGGCTATGGCGGTGCGGCTCCGCCGGCTGGTGACCGCCCGCACCGGTACGTCTTCGCGGTGCACGCCGTGGACGTCGACCGACTGGACCTGACCCCGGACGCCACGCCCGCCTACGTCGGCTTCAACCTCACGTTCCACACCCTGGCCCGAGCGGTGATCCGCCCGACGTACCAGATCAAGGAATGATCCGTACCCCGCGATCTTGCACGTGCTGGCGAAACAGAGTGCAAGATCGCGGGGTGGCGGGTCAGGACGGAACGCGGGCCACCGCGAAGACGGACTGCCCGAACGGGGGCCGGACGAGCTGCTCGGCGGCCTTGGTGGCGGGCAGGACGACGGTGTCGTACACCTTCACCATCGGGCCCTCCTTCGGCATCAGCCGGAAGACCTTGGTGGCCATGAAGTAGCCGATCAGCCCCAGCGCGTTGGCGTAGTGGATCTTTTCGACGGTCAGGCCGGCCTCGGTCATCGCCGCCTGGAGCGTCTTCTTCGTGTAGCGGCGGACGTGCCCGGTGGCGATGTCGGCCGGGCCCATCGCGAACTGGAATGCCGGCACGATGATGATCACGGCGCCGCCGGGCCGGACCAGGTCGCGCATGCTGCGCAGCGCGCCCACGTGGTCCTCGATGTGCTCCAGGACGTTGTACGAGACCGCGGAGCTGTAGTCGCCCCCGTCCTCGTGCGGCAGCAGCATCTGCCGGACGTCGATGTTCGGCCGCTCGGCGAGGCGCTCCTTGAGCTGCAGCAGCCGGTCCGGGTCGGCCTCGGTGGCGGTGAACCGGGGCAGCCGCTGCGACCATTCCAGGGCGTAGTCACCGAGGCCGCTGCCGATCTCGATCGGGTCGTCGCCGAGGTACGGCACGGCCAGTTCGATGAACCAGCGACGGTGGTTGACAGCGGTGGCCAGGCCTTCCAGGACCTCGGACTGCACGCGCTGATCCCCAGTGATTTCTGCCATGCGTCGATTCCTCACGATATGAACTCGACCCGTGCCTGGACCGACAGAGTGAATCATCCGCTGGGACGGCAGAAGAATCGGGGCATCGGGGGTGGCCGAATTGTGGTCGGGGGGTGGGTTCGTGATCGGCGGTCGGCGAACCCGGCACATAGTACGGCAGTACCCCGAAACATGTCACGGCAGCGCCAGGCCCTGACTACCCTATGAATTGTCATGACTACTCCCGAACCGGACGTGCCCAGCGACGGTCCGGCCGCCGCGTCGTCGGCGCAGGGGACCTCTGGTGATGCTCGGCCGTCCCGCAGCGGGAAGTGGGCCGATCTGGCCGCCGTGCTGAGCTTCGTGGTGCTCGGCTTCTGGGTCACCGGTCGGCTCTGGTTGGACCCGGGCAGTGATGTGCGGGACAACCAGTCAGATCAGTCGCAGTTCGAATGGATGATGGCGCACGGTGCGCGAGTCGTGACGCATTTTGCATATCCATTCCATTCCGACCAGATGAACGTCCCGGACGGCGTGAATCTGATGGCTAATACGTCCGTATTATCCATTTCATTGCCGTTGACCCCGATCACTCTGCTGTTCGGGCCCCGGGCGGCATTCCTGGTCTTTCTCACCCTCGGCCTGATTGCCACCGCCACAGCCTGGTACTTCCTGCTCTCCCGGGTCCTGATCGGCACCCGGGGGCCCGCGTGGCTGGGCGCCGGCTTCTGCGCGTACGCGCCCGCCATGGTGTCGCACGCCAACGGGCATCCGAACATCGTGTCGCAGTTCGTCGTGCCACTGATCATCTGGCGCACGCTGCGACTCGGTGAACCGGGCCGTTGGCTGCGCAACGGGGTCCTCCTCGCGCTCGTGATCGTCTGGCAGGCCTTCCTCAACCTGGAGATCCTGCTGATGACCGCGATCGGGCTCGGCGTGGTCGTCGGCGTGCTCGCCCTCGGCCGCCCGGAGCTACGATCGCGGATCCGACCCTTCCTCGCCGGCCTTGCCGTCGCCGCCGGGGTCTCCGGGCTGCTGCTCGCGTATCCGCTCTACGTGCAGTTCTTCGGGCCGGGCGCGTACTCCGGGCTGTCCCGCCTGATCCGTGGCTACTCCAGCGACCTCGCCTCGTTCGTCGCGTACTCCCGCGAGTCACTCGCCGGCAGCCCTCGCACCGCCGCCGGCCTGGCCAAGAACCCGACCGAGGAGAACAGCTTCTTCGGTTGGGCGCTGGTGGTGCTGGTGATCGCCCTGGTGTGGTGGATGCGCCGCTCGGTCGTGGTGCTCGCGCTCGCCGCGCTCGGGTTGCTCTTCGCGGTGCTCTCGTTGGGCCGCGAGGTCCGCTTCGACAACCGGGGTACGGGTGTGCCCGGTCCCTGGGCGGCGCTGGAGAACCTGCCCATCCTGCACTCGGTGGTGCCGACACGGTGGGCGTTGGCGATCACCCCGATCGTCGGCCTGCTGCTCGCCTTCGGTGCGCAACGCGCCCACGAGTTGGCCCGCTCGCACCCGGCCGCCCGCGGGCAGATCCGCTTCGTCACCGCCACGGTGCTCGTGATGGCCCTGTTGCCGATCGTGCCCACTCCGCTGCCCGTGGCCCATCTGGACCCGGTGCCCACCTTCGTGACCAGTGGGGCCTGGCGTCCGTACGTGACCGGTGGGCGCAGTGTGGTGACCCTGCCGTTGCCGGACACCACCTACGCGGAGCCGCTGCGCTGGTCCGCCGAGACCCGGCTGGACATGCCGCTGGCTCGTGGCTACTTCCTGGGCCCGGACACCCGTCCGAACGCCGACCCTCCCAAGGTCGCCCTGTTCGGTGCCACGCCGCGCCCCACCAGCAGCTTCTTCTCCACCATCCGACGTACCGGGGCGGTGCCGCCGATCACCCCGCAGGCACGGGTCAAGGCGGTCGACGACCTGCGGTTCTGGCGGGCCGGCGTGGTCATCCTCGGCCCGCAGGAGCACGAGGCCGCGCTGCGTCGGGGGATGACCGAGCTGACCGGGATCCAGCCGGTCTTCACCGGCGGTGCGTGGGTGTGGGACGTGCGGCCGTTGACCGACTGAATCCCACTAGCGAACGCAGCAGCCCTGGCAGACCTTCGGCCGCGGCAGGGTGAAGGCGAGGCAGCAGGTGCGCCGCTGCACGCTCGGCTCACCGGTCGGCCCCGGCACCAGCTCGATCAGGTCGGCCAGGTCGAGTGCGCCGAGCAGGGTGTCGATGCTCTGCACCGTGGAGCCGGGCAGGTTGTCGGCGGCCCGCAGGATGCCGTGTGCGATGCCGGAGGCGACTGAGCCGAGCAGCGTCCGGGTGCCCACCCGCACCTCTGACTGGATCGCCGTGATGAGCGGTGCCAGGTGGGCGTCGAGCAGGGAGGCGCGCAGTGCGCCCAGCAGCTCCGCCTCGTCGGCGACGACCCGCACCTCCGGCAGGCCGGCGAGCGCCAGCGGGTCGTTCGGCAGCACCGCCACGGTGATGCCACGGCGCAGGCCCATGGTGAGCAGCTGCCGGTGGTCCTCGAAGTGGATCAGCACGTCGGCCGGGTCGAGCAGCGGCACCCGCCGGGCGGAGGCCCAGCCGAGCACGACCGGCAGTGCGGTCCAGTAGCTGTACGACTTCCAGGCCAGCGCGGCGCAGGCGTGCGGGGTGCCACCCCAGCGGACAGCGGCGCCGTTCAGCAGCTCTGGCAGCCGACTGCCGTCGATCAGGGTGGTGGCGGGCGCCCAGCCGAGCTCGTCTTCGACCACCAGGCCCCGGGCGAGCCCGGGAAGGTCGTCGGTGCCGAACATGGCACGGAGCGCCGCGGTGACGGGGGCGAGTGGCGTGGCGGTGGCGTCGCGCCTCGGCAGCACCGCTGTCACCTGAGGTCCCCCGTCCGCGTGACCGAGGAGCGAACCTCGGCGGACGACCAGTGCCGTCCTGAGCTAAGGCTAGCCTAACCATGCCCTCTGGTCTAAGGGAAGCCTCACCTTGGCCAAATCGGGAGGCCCAGGTCACGCCGGTTTTCCGGCGGGAAAAGCGCTCCGTGCCTCGCGTACTACCCGGCGTCAACACGGGGAAACGCTGCCAGAGGATCGACGTTTGTCGGTGGATTGTCAAGCAGTGTGTCGGCAAGGTGCCAGATGCGTGTGTGCTCGGGCACAGAACGTGAAACTTATAGCCCCGGCCACGAGGAAGCTGATGACGACCTCACCCCTCGAACGGGCTGCCGACTCCTTCGCGGCCGAGCTCGCCCGGCAACGGACCGGGCGAGGGCTGTCCAAGAAGCAACTGGCCGTCCTGATGGGGTTCGACCCGTCCTACGTGAGTCACGTCGAGGGGCGCCGGCACCGTCCGACCGAGGACTTCGCCCGCCGCGCCGAGGCCGTCCTGGAGGCCAGCGGCGCGATCTGGCAGCGCTTCCGGGAGTACGACGACCTGCGGCACGCCCGCGCCGGTCAACCACACCGGGAGCCGTACCTGCCCGGTCAGTGGCTGCCGCCGGGCACCGGCCTCGTAGTGGAGCGCGAACTCGCCTCCCTCACCCACACCGACGAGGGCTACCGGTGCGTGATCCACCGCGAGCTGTACAACGCCGGCACCGAGCCCGTCACCCGTTACCTGGCCAGGGTCGCCGTCGACCGCTACCCGAACGACCCCGGCCGCTCCAACCGGCACCACCGGGAGCACCCGCTCACGTTCGCCGAGCTGCAACTGCAGGCCCGCAGGGACGACGGCGGCGGCGACCCGGAGCCGATGCACTGGCGGGCCAAACACGATCGGGACGCGTTCAAGGAGATCTGGCTGCTCTTCGAGAACGGGGAGCGGCGCTTCCCGCTCTACCCGGGCGACCGGGCCACCATCGAGTACGCGTACAGCGTCGGGCACGAGAAGTGGGGCCCCTGGTTCCAACGCGCCGTCCGGCTGCCCACCCGGCAGCTCGCCGTACGACTGGACCTGCCGGTGAGGCTCGACCCGCAGGTCTGGGGCGTGGAAACCTCCCTCTCCGCGGAGGAGGGCCCGCTGCGGACGGCCCCGCAACGGCACGACGAGGGCGACCGGGCGATCTACGACTGGCAGACCGACGACCCGCCGCTGAACGCCCGCTACCGGATGCAGTGGCGCTTCCGCGCCCGACCGGAGACCGAACCCGACAGCGGTCCCGGCGGCGTCCGGGTCCGGCCCAGCGACCGGATGCGCGGGCTCGGCATCGTGCAACGCGGCGCCGACCTGCTCCGCCGACGCGTCCGGCCGTTCGACCTGCCCGTGGAGGAGCCGGTTGCCCGGGACCTGGTCGACCGGCTCGTCACGGCCCTGGCCCGGCTCGACGAGCTGCACCCGTTCAGCAAGGGGGTGGGGGTGGCTGCCCCGCAGCTCGGCATCGACCGGGCGGTGGCAGTGGTCCGGCCGCCGGATCGCTCGGCGGAGCCGGTCGTGCTGCTCAACCCCCGGGTGGTCGACGCCGACCCGGACACCGACGAGCAGTACGAGGGCTGCCTTTCCTTCTTCGACTTCCGGGGTCTGGTGCCCCGGCCGCTCCGACTGGACGTGGAGCACGCTCAGTGGGACGGCAGCCGGGTCATCACCTCGTTCGAGTTCGGCATGGCCCGGCTGGTCGCCCACGAGATCGACCACCTGGAGGGGCGGCTCTACGTCGACCGGATGGCGCCCGGCGTGCCGCTGGTGCCGGTGGAGGAATACCGCGAGACCGGGCACCCCTGGCGCTACTGACCGACGAGGGACCGGGGCGCGTGCCCCAGGGGGCAGGGGCACGCGCCCCGGTGTGGGGGGAGGAACGTCTAGAGGTCACCGAAGGTGTCGTAGCGGATCTGCGGTGGCGGCACGTCGTCCGCGGCGAGCACCCGCAGGGTGGACCGGACCATCCGGGCCGAGCCGGAGACGAAGCAGTCGTGCGTGGTCCACGGGCCGTAGCGGGCCACCACGTCCGCGATGTCGCCCTGCTCACCGTCGAAGTCCGGGTCCTCGCTGCACGCCGGGGTGACCGACAACCACGGGTGTACGGCCACCAGCTCCTGCAAGCCGGCCAGGCCGTACAGGTCCCCCGCCTGCCGGGCGCCGTAGAAGACGTGCACCCAGCGGGTCCGGTTGTAGCTGGCCAGCTCCTCCACCAGGGCCTTGATCGGCGCCAGGCCGACCCCGCCCGCCACGCAGAGGATGTCCCGTTCCGAGGAGCGGTCCAGGGTCATCGACCCCATCGGCGCCGCGAGGCGGAGCAGCTCGCCCGGTCGCACCCGACGCACCAGCGCACCGGAAACCCAGCCGGCACCCGGCGACCGCACGTGGAACTCCAGCACGTTGTCGTCGTTCGGGGCGTTCGCCACCGAGTAGTTCCGCCACACCCGGGGGTGGTGGCGCGGCACCTCCAGGCTCACGTACTGGCCCGCCTTCCAGCGCAGCGGATGCTGCAACGCCCGGCAGGTCAGCACGGCGGTGTCCGGGCCGTACCGCTGGTGGGTCAGCACCTCGGCGTGCCAGAACGGCGGGCCGTCGTCGGCCGCCGCCCCGGCCACCATCAGGGCGGCGATCGCGGCGTACGCCTCGCGCCACGCCTGGTCGTACTCCAGGTTCCAGCCGTCGCCGGCGGTGCTGCGCAGCGCGTCCAGCAAGGCGACTCCCATCGTCGCGTAGTGCCGGTCATCGACGTGGTACTTGCGGTGGTCGCGGCCCAGCGCCCGGAGGAACTCGTCGAAGCTCTCCGGGTCGTCGACCGTGTGGATGGCCGCGATGATCGCTTCCAGCAGGCGGTCGCCCTGGCCGCTCATCTGCACCGGGAAGAGTTGCCGCAGCGCAGGGTCGAGCAGGAACACTCGGGCGTAGAAGTGGTCGGTCAGCCGGGCCCGGTCGTCCTCGACCAGGGTCCAGCTCTCCTTCAGCAACCGCGCGAGGTTGTCCACGGGGCGCTCCTTCTCCAGACGGCGGCGGATCGGGCGCCCATAGAATCTCCACGGAGAGTGTCGACTGGTCGCACAGAATGTGCGATCGGCTCATGCTGGCCGGTCGGCCGTGCCCCGGGTGCCGCCTGTCGGGCAGAGTGGTGCGGTGACCGTTGAGCTGACCCGCCCGGTGTCCCGCCGACTGCTGGGCACCGAGACGCTGCTGGTCCTCGGCCTCTCCCTCGGTCAGTCAGCGGTCTACGCGGTGGTCTCGATCATCGCGAAGCTGACCGCCGAGGGTCCGCTCTCCAAGCAGACCGCCTCGCTGAACACCTCGGCGTCGAGCCGACCCTGGCTGGACCTCACCTACCAGTTGCTCGGCATCGTCTTCGCGCTGCTTCCGGTGCTGCTCGCCGTACACCTGCTCACCCGGGACCCCGGCGACCCGGCACGGGCGCTCGGCCTGGACGCGCGGCGGCCCGGTCAGGACCTGGCCCGTGGTGCCGGCCTGGCGGCGCTGATCGGCCTGCCCGGGCTGGCCCTGTTCTGGGTGGCGGCCCAACTCGGCATCAACGCCACGCTGGTGCCGGCGGCACTCCCGCAGGTCTGGTGGACGGTCCCGGTGCTGATCCTCGCGGCCGTGCAGAACGCCGTGCTGGAGGAGGTGATCGTGGTCGGCTACCTGGTCACCAGGCTTCGCCAGCTCCAGTGGCGGCTCGCCGCGATCATCGCGGCCAGCGCCCTGCTGCGCGGCTCGTACCACCTCTACCAGGGCTTCGGCGCGTTCGTCGGCAACGCGGTGATGGGCGTGGTGTTCAGCCTGTTCTACCTGCGCACCCGGCGGGTGATGCCGCTGATCATCGCGCACACCCTGCTCGACGTGGTCGCCTTCGTCGGCTACGCGCTGCTGCCCCGGGAGTGGTTCGACTGGCTCTGACGGCTCAGCGCCGGTCGGGTCGGTAGACGGCCACCGCTCGGGACGCGAGCCGGTCGGCCGCCGCCGCGTCACCCAGCGCCGCCGCCAGCACCGCCGCGCCCGGCAGCAACCGGGCCACCAGCCGCAACGCCACCCAGCCACCGGCCTGCGCCGTGAGCGGGGCGGCCAGCCGCCAGGCGGCCTCCGCAGCCCGCGGCCAGGCCCCCTCGACCGGGTCGCCCGCCGCCTGCGCGGCAGTCAGGGCCGCCTCCGCGCTCGCCGCGTCCGGGTGCACCTGGGTGAGGACCAGCAGCTCGACGGCCCGGTCGGGATGCGCCGGATCCCTGCCGTACGCCGCGGCCAGGTGCAGCACCAGGTTGGCGTGCGTCCACAGCACCGACGTCAGCTCGGCCAGCGGCGCGAAGAACCCGGCCAGGGCCGCCGTCGCCCCACCCGCGCCCGCCGAGCGGACGAACCGCCGGGTGGCCAACCGGGCCAGGCCGTCCGCCGGCGCGTCCGGATACCGGGCACGCAACCGCCCTGCCCAGTCGGCCGCGCCGGGCCCGAGCGTCCGCACGGCCGCCAGAGCCAACAGCTCCGGCGCGAAGCCCGGGTGGTCGAGCACGCGCGCGGCGACCGCCCGCAGCTCCGATTCCGGGGTACGCGCCAAAGCGGGCTCGACCTGCTGCCCGGCGGGAGATGCCAGCGGCGTGTGCTGCTCGGCCGCGGGCTCGGGGACGGCTTTCCTCGGCGTCGTGCTCTTGCGAGGGGATGCCGTGCGTTTGGCGGGACTGGCGGCGCGCTTGCGCGGTGCCGGTGTGGTCGGGGTCACCTCGACGGTGGCCTCGGCTGCCTTCTTCGGAGCAGCCTTGCGAACGGAGGTGGTCCGGGCCTTGGGCTCGACGCGTGCTGCCTGTCGTGGTGGGTCGGTGGCTGCCGTGGCGGCCTGCGGGCTCGGCTGGTCGTCGGCCGCAGGGCGTGGCTGGTCGGGGGTCGCCGGGCGTGGCTGCTCGGCGTTTGCCGGGCCTGCCTGCTTGGCGTTCGCCGGGTCTGGCTGGCTGGTGCTCGCGTCGACGCTCGGGGGAGCTGGTCGGTCGCCGTTCGTATCGCCGGTCGGCGGCTGTGGCTGTGGCTGCTCGGCGCCCGCGTCGCTGGTCGGGGCGCGCCTGGGCTGTCGGGGCAGCGGCCGGTCCGGATCCGGTGGTTGGAACAGCACCGCCGGGGCGGGTTTCGCCCGGCGGGGGCGCTGGCTCGCCGGAGCGGCTGGCGGCGGCACCGCCGTCTCGGCGGGCTGATCGGCGGCAGTCGGCGGCGTGAAGGTGGCCCGCGGGGAGCGCCGACGCGCTCTTTCAGCAGGCTCTCGACGGGTCGGCTCGCTGGGCGGCTGCTCCTGCATATCGATGGAGCGTAGTCCCGATCACGCCGCCGCACAGCGGTGAAACACGAGGGCGGACGGTCCCGGGGGGCGTACCCCGGAAGTCGTTTTGCTCCCGGTGGGTGGCGACCTGTATCCTCGGGCGCGGTGGTCTACGGGCCACCAGGGAGACTTCGCCTAGTCTGGTCTATGGCGCCGCACTGCTAATGCGGTTGGGGTCTTAAAGCCCCTCCCGGGTTCGAATCCCGGAGTCTCCGCGCGAAAGTCAGGTGTGTACACTGGCTGAGGACGAGCGCCCGTAGCTCAATGGATAGAGCATCTGACTACGGATCAGAAGGTTAGGGGTTCGAGTCCCTTCGGGCGCACAAGAGATCAAGGCCGTGACCTGTGGAAACAGGGGTCACGGCCTTCTTCTTTCCCATTTTCACTCCTGAGAATCCCATCTAGTGAGTGCGTGGTGATCGGGTGGTGATGGTCGCGGTTTCTGAAGGCGCTTGAGCTCCGCCCGTACGGGACAACACCTGTCCTCGCTCATTCGGTGAACTCGGTCCAGGAGACAGCGCGGTCGAACCGCTGGGCGGCGAGGTCGTCGACGCGGATCATGAAGCGGCCGAAGTAGACGTCGTCACGGGTCTCGAATTGCACCAACGGGAGCCACTCCCGGCGGATCCGCTGCAACTTCTGTTCCACGAGGAAGGCCTCTTGGGTGCGGCTGATGCCGGTCAGGCGGCCTCGAAGCTTCTTCTCCGCCATCTCCAGCTCAGGGTCGTCGTACAGGTGGCCGTAGGACTTGCCGCCGGTGTGCCACGAGTAGCCGCCGAACTGGAAGGCGGCGGAGTTGGCGGCCGGCCGGAGCCGGTCGACCAGGGCACACAGTTCCCGACGATGCGGCATGTCGCGCGCCAGCTGCTGCTGAAAGACGGACAGGTCCGCATCCTCCGCGGTCAACCAGGAGGGTGGGTCGGCGTGGACGACAGCGAAAAGGTCCTGCTCGGGGGCGATGAAGTCACGGTTCGCGTAGTAGGGATGGGCAGCGTAGTCAGCCGGCAGCTGCGCCGCGGTCTCCGTGCCGGCGCGCACATACAGCAGCCGCCCGTACTGCTGCTCGCCGCTGCGCTCACAGACGTCGTAGTCCTCTTCGTGATGCAGGAACACCAGCAGGGAGCCGTCCGACGGTAGCGGCAGGCGCTCGACCCGCGGCAGCGCGGCACAGTCGAAGGACGCGATGAACGGCAGCGGGTAGCCCTCCGGGTCGGTGGGCCACGGCATGCCGACCGGGAGCTGCGGTAGGCCGCCGGCCCGGCCGACAAGCAGGTCGGCAGGCTGCCCGGGCGGCAGGTCCCCAGGATGGGCTGCGATCTCGCCGTTGTCCTGCTGAGTCGTGCAGATGGCGAAGCGCAGCAGCTCGGCGAACGTCGCCGTCTCGGTCTTGGTGAAACCCGCGTCGGTCGCGGCTCGCCAAAAAAGCTCGTAGTGATCCACGGACGTCATACTGACAGGCCTGAATAACCGGCGGCGGCAGGCTTCTCGTATCCGCTCTTCGGCTGCTCGCCCACCGCGGCGGCCAGGATGTCGTAGTCGTGCCCTTGCGGTCGAAATGGGTGCCCCGTTCGAACATCTTGGCCGCCGTCCGGCCCGGACGAGCCGCGATCGTCACAGCAGTGAGGCGGCGGTGGGTTCGGGGGTCGTTGCCGCGCCCCCGAGCCGCGGATCAGCTCGTCAAATAGCCCAGGTCTCGCACCACCTCGCAGAACGCGACGGGGCCCAGGCCATCGCACCCGCGTACGCCAGTCAGGGTCTTGGGTTGGTCCGGGTCATGCCAGTTATATCGAGGCGTATACGTGATCTTGACTGTCTGCGGCCAGTCGCGCAGGACCGAGGTGTGGTCGTCGCCGAAGCGCCAGCCCTTCGAGGTGAGCACGAACAGTTTCCGTGCGTCGACCTTCATGCCGGCGAAGGTAGCCAGGTCTACCTCGCCCGGTGTTGCCAGCTCGCGGCCCAGTTGGGGGAACGGCTGGATGATGGCGTAGTCGGCGAAGATCTCCGACCAGGCGGCCCTGTCGTCACCGAGGTGCCACGGGTGCGGCACGGCGACGGTGGCCGTGTCATCGAGCTGCCATGTCTGGTCGTGCAGGTCGGCGAACGTCCGGTCCTCGGCGACCCGGAAGCTGACGGTGCCGTGTTCGCCGGTCGCCGCCCACACCAGCCGGTGGGTGAGCTGCCACATCAGCGGGTGATCCAGGAACAGGGCGCGGAACTCGGCCGCACTCCACCGGCGCCCGGTGACCATGGCGTCCTCGATGGCCCGGATCCGGTCGCCGCCGATCTGCTTGACCTCCTTCTTCAGGTCGGCGAACCGCGCGTACGCCGCCGGCGCCAGCACCGGATCGTCGGTGGCCGCAGGGCGCGGCAGCCGGGACAACCGGCGTCCGTCTGAGGCCGCGATCCACGGTTGCAACTGCTCGTCGAGATCCACCGTGAAACGGCGTGGCCCGTAGTCCAGGATCGTTCGGCCGTCGGCGTCAAGACCCAGGTCCGGCACGATCCGGTCGGCGAGTTGCTCGGGGCTCAGGCCGCGGGCGGCGGCTGTGCCGGCGAGTCGTTGGGAGGCGTGCTCGCGCAGACCGGCGGTTGACGCTCTGCGGCTGAGTCGATGCAGCTGGGTCAGGGCGAAGTCGGTGCCGATCGCGGCGAGCACGTCCATCGCGGCGCGGATCCGGGCGCTGGCGGACGACCATTGCGGGAGTACGGCCACCAGGTCGGCGACGGTGGTGTCGTCACCGAGCGCGGCGATGGACACCAGCGCGATGCCGCTCTTCGGCGAGTATTCGGCCGCCCGCCACTGCTCGAGGACGGCCCAGGCGAAAGCGCCCAGCTGTCGTGGCTCGCAGATGTCACGGGCGGCAATGAGCTCCGGTCGCGGCTCGGTGATCGTGGAGAGGGCGAGCAGCACACACAGCCGGTGGACCGCCTCCGGGGCCAGTCTCTCGCCGGTGTCGCGGACGGTGACCTCGGCAAGCTTGGCGGGGATCAGCCATTCCGGCAGGTCCGGTTCCTGCGGCAGCACGCCGGCCAGAACCGGCGGCACCACGCCCCGCGGGCCGGGGGAAGGCAGACCGGCGATCGCCTGGACGCGGGCCCGCCCGTCGTCGTCGAGGGTCGCCACCGACTGGGGGTACGCGAGAACGTGGTCGCGCAGCAACTCGATGACGAGTGGCTCGGTGGCGCTGGTGAGCAGTGCCCGCAGCGCCGTCCCGGGATCGCGCTTGGCCGCCGCCAGCAACGCCGGCCGGAAGTATTGGCGCTCGACCCGGTCCACGACGAGCCCGAACGCCTCTTCGGTCGGGATCGCGGCCAGCGCGGCCACGGCCCGTCTCACATTGTCCGCGCCGTCGATGCCACGGTAGTAGTCCTGCTGGTCCAGCATTGTCGCCCACCCGGCGCCGAGCCCGGCCCCGCCGTTCGCGACGATCTCCTCCGCCCGGGCGCGGCCCGGCCCGGCCAGGTGCGGGATCCAACGTGGCTCGGTGAGCACCATCGCGCCGAACAGGTCACGCGACACCGCGTCGTCGCGCTCGGCGAGGACACGCAGAACCCGCAGCGGGTAGCGGGTCAGCACGCCCGACTTGAGCAGGTTCCCCGGCCGCCACGGCTTCTCGTCCAGGTGGTCGCGGACCAGGATCCGCATCGCGTCGTCGCTGGGTGTGCCGGCGACGAACCGGGCCGCATCCGGGTTGAGCCGTGTCGGCTGGTTCAGGCCGTTCCATTCGTGCAGGTAGAGCAGTTCCAGATAGAATTCGCCAGCCAGAAAGGTGACGGCGGCCGGTCCCACACCGTCCAGCACCGTGAGGGCGTCCCCGGGTTCCTCGAAGCCGAGCAGCGTGGGGCGGATCGCGCCGCGCAGTTGCTCGAGATGCTCGGTGCGGCTCGCGGCCAGCAACAGGATCCCGGACATCGTGCGGTGGTCGGCCTGGATCCACTCCTCCCGGCCGGGCTCGTCGAACCAGGCCGCTGCCGCCGCGCAGTCCTCGTCCACCCAGTCCTGCCGGGTCGGCATCAGGTAGGAGGCCAAGATGCGGCCGGCCGGGAAGCTCCGATGCTCGGCCAGGACGGATTCCGCCTCCCTGTAATCCCGGTCCGACGCGACCGCGAGGTGACGCCGGACCGCCCGGGCCACCGCGTACGTGGCGCCGAGGTCATCGCCGCGCCACCCCTGCTCGTAGGTGTCGCCCTCGGAGGCGCGGGTCCAGAGCTCACCGGTGTGGCAGATCTGGTTCGCCGCCACGACGGCCCGGACCGCGAACAGCAGCCCGGCCCGGGCCACCCACCCGTCCACCAAACCCTGCCCGTCGGCGGGCACATTGCGATAGACGGTCAGCAGTGCCGCCACCGCGGCGGCGATCGGGGCGTCATCTAGTGTCCGCAGATGCCGCTCACCGGCGGCAAGCAGCGCCGTGTCGAAGACGGCGTTGCGGCCCAGCACGCTGGCGCGTTGCTTCGCGGCCTTGTCCGTCGCGAGGAGGTCCCGAAGCCGCTGCTCGGCGCCCGCCGGATCGGCAATTGCTGGCCGCCACCGGCCACCTCGCCGCGGATGGACACGGCCCGACCAATCCTTCGGCATGTGCCAGGCGTCCTCGTCCGGCATGACGAACCTGCGCATAAAGCCTCCTCGTCCACAGTTCGCGGGGAGGGTAGTACATCGGTATGACACAGATCGTCCACAGCGGACGGTGTTCCACGGGGCCGCAGCGCAGCGGAAGTGTGCGAGGGTCTTTCCGTCATCGGACCGGTTTCTGAGGGTGACGGAGCCCCGGACCAGAGTGAGGATCGGGTTGCCTACCGGGGTGATGTCCTGCGTCGGTTCAGGTCGGCGCCGAGGTTCGTCCCTGCGCGGTTCCAGGCCGGCACCGGTAGAGCCGGCGCGTTACTCAACTCCGCCGTCTGGGAGAGCGCCGCCCACTACCGGACGGCTTGCGAGGCTCCGGGCTGGTCTGGGCGATCATGCGCTGCGCGCTGACTCATTCGTCGTTCCCGGACCAACCGCGGGGTAGTTCTTCTCGAGGAATTCGCGGTAGCCGGTGGGCCGGTACCCGATCAGCCGCTCCAGATCGTCGGTGTGCTTGCTGAACGATCCGAGGCCGACACCTGCGACCCAGGCCGTCAGGAACTCGGCGACCGGGCCGGGAACGTCCTTCTGGAGGTAACTTTCGAGGAATTCTTCAACCGGGACGGGCAGGTAGGGGACCGGCTGGCCGTGGATCTCGCTCAATGTGGCGGCGATGTCCCGGTAGGACGCCGCTTGGCTGCCGTTGAGCGTGTAGGTCTTGTTCTCGTGGCCGGCCTGGGTGAGCACGGCCACGTTGCCTGCTGCGAGGTCGCGCAGCAGCGCGGGCGCCATAGTGCCCTCGCCGGGGGGAACTCGCAGGCCCTTCTCGTACACGTCGGCCGCGAGGTATTGCTCCAGATAGTCGAGGTAGATCGGGTTACGCAGGATGGTGTAGGTCAGTCCGGAAGCACGCAGGGTCTGCTCCGTAAAGACGTCGGACTCGGTGACGCCCACCTGATTGATGCCGAGGTCCTCGTCGCGCTGGATCGCCGTGTAGATCACATGCTTGACACCGGCCTGCTTCGCGGCCGTGATGGCGTTGTAGTGCTGGGTGTTTCGATCGGTGAAGGCCACCGCCGAGACGAGCAGGAGCTTGTCCACGCCGTCGAAGGCCCGTACGAGCGAGGCATAGTCGAAGTAGTCGCCCTGGCGGATGTCCACACCACGCTCAGTCAGATCGGCTGCCCGGTCGGGGTTGCGGGAAAGTCCGGCCAGTTGCTCGGCGGGCAGGCGTTCAAGGAGGAGTTGCAGGGTCAGGCGGCCGAGGTTTCCCGTGGCTCCAGTGACGAGCAGCTTTTCCATGTGTCCATTCCTTTTCTGTAGTTCGGTCGGTGTTCAGACGCTGATGACGGTTTTGCCGATGGTGCGTCCGCTTTCGGCCAGCCGGTGAGCCTCCCGCATGGAATCCGCAGTGAGACCGTGCAGCTGCGTCGTCACGATGGGACGTACGTGGCCCGCCAGATCGGCAAGAATCTGACCTTGGCGGTGGAGGTTGTGGCCGGCGATGACACGGCTGAAAACCATCTCCACGTGCAGGGAAACGGATTTTTGGATCAGGGGCTCGATGTCGGTGGTGCCGGTGAGGTCGGTGGTTGCCACATGGCCGAACGGCCGCAGGACGTCGGCGATCCAGCCGATGTTGGCGGCGGTTCCCTTGGTGGAGAGCACCAGATCGATCCGGTCGACGCCCGCGTTCCGCAGCTGGCCGGCGACGTCCGCTGTGTGGCCGAGCACCAGGTCGGCCCCCATGGCCGTGCACCACTCGCGGGAGTCAGGCCGGGAAGCCGTGCTGAGCACCAGGGCGGAGGTCTTGCTCTTGAGCAGTTGCGTCGCCAGCGAACCCACGCCTCCGGCGCCGCCTACCACCAGGACGTTCTCGACCCCAGTGGGCAGGCCGTCCTGGGCCCGGAACAAGGCTTCGGAGGCGGTGAGGCCGCCGATCGGCAAGGAAGCGGCATCGGCGAAGGAGAGCTGATCCGGAATCCGGGCGACGACCCGGTGGTCAACGGCCAGGCGTTCGGCCCAGCAGCCGTCCCGGGTGACGTCTCCGGTCCCCATGACGCGGTCTCCGACGGCGAATCCCTGCGTCGCCGATCCTGTCCTGGCTACCACTCCGGCGAACTCCCAGCCGAGGATGACCCGCCCACCCGGGGGTGCACTGCGCAGCTTTCGGACGGACGCCTCGCCCGGGTTGACGCCCACGGCCCGAACCTCGATCAGCAGATCGCTCTCACGCATCTGCGGTTCGTCCGTATCCGTGAGCTTCAGGGCGAACTCTTCGAGCGGGTGGGCCTTCTCATAGGCCAGTGCCTTCAATGGATACTCCTGTCGGACGTTGGGGGTCAGTCCTGTTTGAGAGCGTGCAGAGCAGAGAGCGGACCCGTTCCGACCTGCATGAGGCGGCCGCCTTCGCGCAACGGCCCCGCGTCTACCGGCGCGAAGCCGACGGCCTCGAACGTCTGCTGGACGAGCGTTTTCGCCTCGGTGTCATCTCCGGCGCAGAAGAGGAGCTGACGGCCCTCGGCGTGCTGGGGATCAGCCGCGATGTACTGCCCATACAAGGTGCTGAAGGCCTTCACCACCCGCGCGCCGGGGGCGTGGCGGGCGACAATCTCGCTGCTGGTCTCGTCGCCGAGATCGGCGAGGTCGGCGGGCGTCTGACCTACGATGTGATTGGTGGCGTCCACCAGGATGCGCCCTTTCCAGGCGGGCACACCGGCCAGCGCAGTCGGTACATCGCTCCACCGGACGGCGAGGAACACCATGTCGGCTGCCGCGGCTTGGGCGACCGTGCCGGCGCTGGCCAGCGGCCCTAATCCGGCCACGACCTCGTTCAGCGACGCCGGCCCGCGGCTGTTGCTCAGCATCACGCGGTGGCCCGCAGCCACGAGGTGGCTGGCAATGGCCTGCGCGACCGTACCCGCCCCGATCGTTCCCACGTCCATACCCAACCTCTGTCCGTTGCAGACCCCTTGAGGCCTCTTACGATGACGACCGTCATCAAAGGAATAATGATGGTTGACATCGTTAACTGTCAAGGTGGGTGCCGACGTGACGGGCATCATTGATGATGGGTATCATCGAAGGTTCGGGTGGCGTCGGCCCTGTTCAGCAGTGGCTCGGGTGCGCCACCCGCCCGGGAAGGAGACTCACGTGCCCCGCCTCACGCCGGAGCGGAAGAAGCTCAACCACGACAAGATCATCGAGGCCGCAGGTCGGGGTTTCCGGACCCACGGCGTCAACGGGATCGGCATCGCCGAGCTGATGAAGGCCGCCGAGATGACGCACGGCGGCTTCTACAATCACTTCGGCTCCAAGGATGAGCTCGCCCTGGAAGTCATCCGGCAGGGCTTCGGCAGCTCCCTCGGCGATCTGGCCGGCATCCGCGAAGAACATCCCGGCTCGGCCCGGGCGGCCCTGGATCACATCTTCGACCAGTACCTGGCCGTCGAGCACCGTGACCATCCCGAAATCGGCTGCGCGTCCGCCGCGTTGGTCACGGATGTCGGACGTGAAGGCGTCGCGGCCCAATCCGAGTACCAGCACGGGCTCGAGGGCTTCTTCAGTGTCATCACAGAGATGGTGCTTGAGAACGCCAGTCAGTCCGGCACTCACCTGGATGTCGAACAGGCCCGCGAGCAGGCCATTGCTCTGTTCAGTCAGATGGTCGGCGCGCTCGTCGTCTCGCGAGCGGTCGTCAGGTCCTCCCCGGCCCTGGCGGACGAGATCCTCAAGGCGAACAACTCTCGGCTCAAGCAGGCTTGAACGGCCTCTCAGGCGGTGCTGTTGAGTGCGGCAACCAGCAACCGTTCCCGCGCCACCTCGAAGCCGGTCGGGCACCGTTGTCAGTCGAGGACCGTCGCCGAGCGCCCTTCGTCGACCGTGTACGCGCCTGCGGAGATCGCGCCGAGGCTCGTGGGGTTGAGGGTCAGCGAGACGACGCCGCCGGGCAGTACGCGCGAGGTCTCTTCGACGGTTGCGAACGTCGCGGGCGTCGATCCGTCCGGGAACAGGCGCTTTCCCGTGCCGACGATGACCGGGTATTGGAGTAGCCGGTAGACATCGACGAGTCCTGCCTGGTGCAGCGTCTGCACGAGTTTCCAGCTTCCGTGAACCTGGAGCTCCTTGCCGGGAAGCTCCTTGAGGCGGCGTACCTCGTCGGCAGGGTCACCGCGTAGGACCGTCGTCGGGTTCCAATCGGCTTCATCGTCGGTCAGCGTAGAGCCGGTCGCGCAGATCGCCGGGGACGTACCAGGGCATGCTCAAGGCTGGGCCGATCGGGTCCGGGCCGGGCACGAGGGCCCCCTGCGCGACAACACCGCGCGTACCGGCAGCCCCAGAGGGCAGGGAACTGCCGAGTCAGCCCTAGCCGCCAGCCTCCGCCCCCGCCTCTCACGAACACCTGAGACGATGCGGCATGCGCACACGCCTACGCATGGTCAGAGTGACAACCAGGCCCGTTCAGGTACGAGAGACGGCCGCCGTTGACCTACCACGGAGCGCGGAAGCGGCCTTTTCGTTCATGTGGGACCCGGCATCTTCTCTCAAGCTCTTTGAGGCGGAGGTAGCCGTGGCTCTCCCAGGTCGGGAGGGAGTCGGCGAAATCCAGGCTTTCGTAGAGCGGACCCCAGGCGGCCGAATGGGTGTCCTGCATGAGGTGACTGAGCTTGATCCCGGCCGTCGCGCAGTTACCCGTAGTCTTACCTCCTGGTGTCCTAGCTGGAGCGCACTCACCATCGAGGCGCTCGACCCTGACTCATGCCGTCTGACTCAGGAGTTCTGGGCAGATGTTCCGGCGGGTGTACACGCAGCGCAGGAGCAGCAGCTGCGCGACGGGTTCCGACAGCGGCTGGAATCGATGACGCGCCGGCTAGCTGAGTGGGCCGCCGGCGAACTCTGATAGTCCCGCCGAAACCGTTCGGCAACTCGATGCCATCCCGCGATGTTGAGGGATCTGCTAACCACGGCCTCACCTGTTGGTGTTGAGACGGACGATGGTTCCGTTGAGGGCGGTGGCGAAGAGCGTCCACGCGGCGTACGGGGCCAGTGCGACGGCCGCAACGCGGTCGGTTTGCGAGGCGCGGCGAAGCAGCACGAAGTTGGAGGCGTTGAGTGCGGCGATTTCGGCCAGCGCGACGGCAGGCTTCTGGGCCTTGAAGAACAGCGCGCTCCACCCGAAGTTGAGGGCCAGGTTGAGTGCGTAGGCGCGGGTGAACGCGGCGCGGTCGGCTTCGCTGGTGCGGTCCAGCACACGGGCGCCGGCCACTGCGATCAGCGCGTAGAGCGGCGTCCATGCCAGCGGGAACGCCACGGGTGGGGGTTGCCAGGTCGGCTTGCGGAGCCGCTGGTACCAGCGCGAGGAAGCGTCGGTGACCGTCGCTCCTGCGGCGGCCGTCACGGTGACCGCCGCTGCGGTCTTGACCAGGGTTGGTAGTCGCATGATGTTCAGCTACCCGGCCTGCGACGGATCAACCGCGCCCGGTTACCGACTCAACATCCGACTGGCAGCGCCGTCTCGATGCCGGTGCCCGCTACTGTCCGGCAGCCAGTCGGTGTTCTCGCGGGCTGACACCGCGGTTGCGTTTGAAGGCCGTGCTCAGGGCGAAGGAACTGCCGTAGCCGACGTGCCGGGCGACGGCGCCGACTGTGGCTCCTGGCTCACGAAGCAGGTCGGCTGCCAGGGCCAGTCGCCACTCGGTGAGGTACGACATGGGCGGTTCGCCGACGAGCGCGGTGAAGCGGCGGGCCAGCGCCGCCCGGGAGACCCCGGTCCTGGCGGCCAGCGAGGCGACGGTCCAGGGTTGGGCCGGGTTGTTGTGGAGCATCTGCAGAGCCCGGCCGACGATCGGATCGCTGTGCGCTCTGTACCAGCCGGGGGCTTTGGCCGCAGGTCGGGCGAACCACTCGCGCAGCGCGGCGATGAGCAGCAGGTCGAGCAACCGGTCGAGGACCGCTTCCTGCCCCGGGTCGTCCTTGACGATCTCGGCGGCCAGCAGCGGGACCAACGGGGAGTCCCAGGAGTGGCCCGCGACCACCAGCAGCGGTGGCAGTGCGCTCAGGAGTCGCTGGCTGACCTCGCCCCGCATCGTGTAGGTGCCGGTGAGCAGCATTGTGGGGCCGTCCGGGCTGTTGCCCCAGGTGCGTACGCCCAGCTCCATCATCTCGGGCAGTTCCTGCCCGTCCGGGGTCGTGCAGAGCTGGCCCGGATGAATGATGACCTGCGGTGCCGTGGCCGGGTCGTCGGCGACCGTGTACGGGTCGGGGCCGCGAATGATCGCCAGGTCGCCGGGACCGAGGCGTACGGCGGCACTCTCGTCGGCGAGGACCCAGGCGTCCCCCTGGACCATGGCAACCAGGGTGAGTGGCGCCTGGTCCTCGATCCGCATCGACCAGGGCGGGGTCAGGACCGAGCGGAGGAGGAACGCGCCCTGGGCTCGGGGTCCGTTGAGGAGACTGGCGACTGCGTCCACGTAGACGATTACACACAGAGTCGCGAGCTTTGGCTATCCACAGTCTCACGCCGCTGCATTTCAATGATCCCTATGACGAAGGAACGAGAGCGGAAGACGGTCCTGGTACTCGGCGGAACCGGCAAGACCGGCCGCCGCATCGTCGAGCGGCTGCAGGGGAGCGGAGTGCCTGTTCGGGCTGGTTCCCGCTCCGCTGCCGAGCCGTTCGACTGGACGGACCGGACGACCTGGGCGCCGGTGCTTCAGGGGGTCGGATCGGTGTATGTGTCCTACTACCCGGACCTGGCGGTGCCGGGCGCGCCCGAGACGGTCGGGGCGTTCGCTGAGCTTGCGGTGGCGTCCGGGGTCTCGCGGCTGGTGCTGCTGTCCGGTCGCGGTGAGGACGAGGCAGGGGCCAGCGAGAGACTCGTCCAGTCGGCCGGGGTCGAGTGGACGATCCTGCGGTCCAGCTGGTTCAGCCAGAATTTCAGCGAGGACTATCTGCTGGAGCCGTTGCTGGGCGGCGAGGTCGTCCTGCCGGTGGGGAACGTGCCCGAGCCGTTCGTGGACGTCGACGACATCGCCGAGGTGGCCGTGGCGGCTTTGACCGAGGACGGGCACGCGGGGCAGGTCTACGAGCTGACCGGTCCTCGGCTGCTCACCTTCGCTGAGGCGATCGCCGAGATCTCCACAGCCACGGGCCGCCGTATCGATTTCGTTCAGGTGCCCCCCGACGACTACGCGGCGGCGCTCACCGCGGAGGGCACGCCGCCCGGGGTCGTGGAGCTGCTGATGTACCTGTTCACGACCGTGCTGGACGGGCGCAACTCCCATCTGGGCGACGGGGTCCAGCGCGCCCTGGGTCGACCGCCCCGCGACTTCGCCGACTACGCCACCGACACCGCCGCCACCGGCGTCTGGGACAAGGGACAGACATCATGAGAGTTGCGCAGCAGGTGTCACTGATCGCCGCCACCATCACCAGCGGACTCATGGCAGGGCTGTTCGCCGCCTTCGCCTACGCGGTCATGCCCGCACTCAGAACGGCCGACGACCAGACGTTCGTCGGCGTGATGCAGCGGATCAACGTGGCCATCGTCAACGGCTGGTTCATGCTGAGCTTCCTGGGCGCACTGGTGTTCGCCGCACTCTCGGCTCTCCTGGCCTGGCGCGGAGACGGCCGCCCGGCCCTGCCGTGGATCATCGTCGGGCTCACCCTGTACCTGGCGATGTTCGTCATCACCACCGCCGTCAACGTCCCGCTCAACGACAAACTGGCGTCAGCCGGCGATCCCGGCCACATCGCTGATCTCGCAGCCGTACGCGCGCACTTCGAATCGAGCTGGGTCACCTGGAACATCGTCCGCGCGCTGGCCAGCACGGCCGCCTTCGGCTGCCTCTCCTGGGCTCTGGTCGTCTATGGCCGCGCCACCGGATGATGCTTTTACAACGGGGTGAGGGCTTCACAGACCTCGCGGGGTCCGCGCCCACGGTCGCCAATCTCGCATCCGTACGATGCGCCCGCCGACAGCACCGGCGGCGAAGGATCAATGGATGTATATCGGGGGAAACCTGTGGTGTTCGAGGATCGCTTGGAAGCGCACCGGGTCGAATTGATCGGCTACTGCTACCGCATGCTCGGCTGCGCCGCCGAGGCCGAGGACGCCGTCCAGGAGACCCTGTACCGCGCTTGGAAAAACGCCGACCGATTCGACGAGCGCAAAGCTGGTCTGCGCACCTGGCTGCACCGGATCGCTACCAACGTCTGCCTCGACATGACCCGTAGCGTCCAACGGCGCGCGCTCGCGATGGACCTCGGCCCGTCCTCGCCCGCCGGGGGGAACCTCGGTGCGCCGTTGGGTGCCGCCACCTTCGTACAACCAATTCCTGACCGGCTTGTGCTGTCCGTCGGCAGCGACCCGGCCGAACTGGCCGTGCAGCGCGAGACGATCCGGCTGGCGTTCGTCGCTGCCCTGCAGTACCTGCCGCCACGCCAGCGGGCGGTGCTCATTCTGCGCGAGGTGCTCTGCTGGTCGGCAGAAGAGGTAGCCGGACTGCTCGACAGCAGCCCGTCTGCGATTAACAGCGCCCTGCAACGTGCGCGGGCCACCATGTCCACGCGGCGACCACCCGGGGGGAGCGGAGAGATCGACGAGAACTTGCTCAAGCGGTACGTCCAGGCGTTCACCACTTCCGACGTCGACGGCCTGGTGGCGCTGCTCCGCGAGGACGCGACGATGTCGATGCCGCCGTTCGCGTGGTGGCTCGAAGGACGCGCCGCGATCCGTGCTGCCCTGCTGGGCGCGGCCGGTGTATGTGGCAATGACCGGCTGGTCCGTTCTGCGGCCAACGGGTCACCAACGGTTGCTCAGTACCGCGATGGGGAGGCGTTGGGCCTGGTCATCCTGGATTGTCGCGACGGACTGATCTCGGGCGTGACGACGTACCTCGACCCGTCCCTGTTCCCGGTGTTCGGCCTGCCGATGAGTCTGGAGCCGTCGTCCCGTATGTAGTGCATGAACGACATCGTTGACATGTGGCATGACGAGCGTGGCGCGGGTGACCCAGTAGTGCTGCTGCACGGCGGGATGACCGACAGCCGCTGCTTCACCGGCAACCTCGACGGGCTTGCCGACACGTTCAAGATTTATCTGCCCGACCGGCGCGGCCATGGCCGCACGCCGGATGCGCCTGGCCCGCTCACCATCGAGCTGATGGCGCAGGACACAATCGCGTTCCTGGAAAGAACGGTCGGCGGTCCAGCCCGGCTGGTGGGTTACAGCGCCGGCGGCACAGTAGCGCTGCGGGTGGCGATGCGCCGCGCTGACCTGGTCGAGCGCCTCGTCCTGATCAGCACCGCGTATGACCTCGACGGACTGATCTTCAAGCCACAGGCGGGTGGTGCGATGCCCACCGAAATCGTTGACGCCTACGCCGAGGTGTCGCCAGACGGCCGTGACCACTTCCCGGTTGTCATCGACAAAATCGTCCATGCGGTCGCTACCGAGCCGAGCCCAGACCCGGACGACCTGCACGCCGTTACGGCCCGGACCCTCGTCCTAGCTGGGGACGACGACCTGGTCACGCTCGATCACACGGTGACGCTCTACCGGACGCTACCGACTGCCGAGCTGGCCGTGCTGCCGAACGCCAGCCATTTGCTGCTGCTGGAACACGCCGAGACGGTGCGCACCATGATCTTGACGTTCCTGACCACGGACGCCGTCCCTACGTACATGCCCATCGCACGTGCCCACCACACCGCTGCGAATGCGTCCGGCAGCATGCGGATCTGAGAAGGCGCCGATGGTGGTGATTCAGAGCCCCGGGGTTCGAAACATGCTTTCAGCGGTCGGGGACATGGTCGCCAACGGTGATCATGAGCTGTCACTCAGGCGCGTACGGTGATATCCGGCCGCCGCTGGCAGTAATGGGTGGAAGGCAGAGCTCTGAGGGTCGCACCCGCCGCCGACATCTGGCTTACCGGGACGGGAGTAGCCGCATGACAGCGCCGTCGCAGATGAGCAGACGACTGACGTTCCTGTTCGCGGTGGCGGCGGGAGTGGCCATCGGCAACCTGTACTGGGCGCAGCCGCTGCTGGGCTTCATCGCAGGCGACCTGCATACCGCGACCGCGACGGCCGGCTGGCTCGTCACCGCGACGCAGGTCGGATACGCCGTCGGCGTGCTGCTGCTCGTGCCGCTCGGCGATGTCCTCGACCGTCGTCGGTTCGTCCCGTTGATGCTGTTGGCCTCGGCGACCGCACTGTTGCTGTGCGCGCTGGCGCCGTCGATGGGCGTACTCCTGCTCGCACTCGGCCTGCTCGGCGTGACGACGATTTCCGGGCAGGTCCTCACGCCGCTCGCCGGTGATCTCGCCGGTGCTGCCGACCGTGGCCGGGTGGTCGGCACCGTCGGGTCCGGGACCCTCACCGGGATCCTGGCCTCCCGCACCATCAGCGGGTTCGTCGCCGAGGCCGCGGGGTGGCGTGCGATCTTCGTCCTCGCCGCGGTCGTTGCCGTGCTGCTCGCGGTCCTGCTCTACCGCGCGATTCCGCCGCTGGCACCGCGGACGCGCATGCCGTACCCACAGCTTCTCGCCTCGGTCGGCGCGGTGGTCATGCGCGAGCGAGCGGCTCGATGGACGCTGGTCCTGGCCGCCACCGGCTTCGCCGCGTTCTCGCTGTTCTGGACGGCGCTGACGTTCCTGCTCAGCGGCCCACCGTTCCGGTACCCGGCGCCGGTGATCGGGTTGTTCGGGTTGGCTGGGCTCGCTGGTGTCCTCTCCGGCCTGCGCGGCGGTCGTCTGCACGACCGCGGTTGGTCGTTGCCGGCCACCGGTGCGGCCTGGGTGCTGGCCCTGTGTGCCTTCGTCGTCGCGGTGTTCGCCGGTCGGTCCGTCGTCCTTCTCATCACCGTGATCGTCATGATCGACGTTGCTCTCCAGACGCAGGCCCTCCTCAATCGGGCGCGGCTGTTCGCCCTCTCCCACGAAGCCCGCAGCCGGCTCAACACTGCGCTGGCCGTCAGCAACTTCATCGGCGCGGCTGTCGGCTCCGCCGTCGCGACCACGCTCTGGTCCGTGGGTGGCTGGGCAGCGGTCACGATCACGGGTACGGCGCTCTGCTGCTTCGCGCTCGCCGTGTGGGCGCTGGGACGTCGCGGTCCGCTCGTGATCCGCTCCGCCCTGCCCGATGGTGCGGCAACGGACCGCAGAGATGCCCCAGCACCTAGTAGTCGTTGGCGCGTTCGAGGGTGAGCAACGGCTCGGCGAAGACGGGTGCCGGCGCGTCGGGGTCCGCGGCGACGGCGTCCTCCAACCGGCGGAAGCCGGCCTCCAGGTCGTCGGGGCTGAGCTGCGCGAAGAACGAGAGAGTACGCAGGCGCAGCCGTTCGAGCATGTCGCCGTAGGTGCCGGAGGACGGCTCGGTGACAGTGTCGAAGCTGGCGACGCGCCAGCCGAGGGACGTGAACATCGCGATGACCTCGTGCAGGGGCTGAAACAGGGCAGCGTCCAGCTCGTACCCGTTGGGGAAGTGCGCCAGCCACCACGGCCGGGGATGGTGGTCGCTGAAGTTCGCCCGCAGCAGCAGCCGGCCGCCGGGCCTGATCACCCTGGTCAGCTCCCGGGCTGCCCGGGGCTTGTCCTGCACGTGGTGCCAGGACAGGAACATGAGTGCGTAGTCGACGCTGTCGGACGCCACCGGCAGGTCCTCGGCGGCGCCGGCCAGATACCGCACGTCCGGGTGCTGGGGTTGCGTCTGTGCGACCTCGCGCATCCGGACCGATGGCTCGACGCCGGTGACCGGCCCGAACGCCTCCGCCAGCGCGGGTGTGAACCTGCCGGTCCCCGACCCGACGTCGAGCCCCGTGAGCGGACGCCGATCGGGCAGTACCGCTTCGAAGGCCCTGAGCCATTCGCGCAGTTGCTGCTGGGCGAGTGCCCGGCCTCGCGCGTAGTCCTGGTGCTGCTCCGTGTCGTAGTCGATCGACCTCATCGAACCTCCCGGATCCATCGGGCGGCCGAAGATTGCCGCCTAGATATATCGAGCCGATACATCGGGACGATATTGGACGTCGCATCACCCCGCAAGGTGTCTCCGCGCCTGGGGCCCGGCCGTGCGCGGCTCACGCGCTACCGGCAACCGGGTGTGCGGGGCAGGCGTCACCGAGCCGAGCCCAGGCGACAGTCGAGGGCTTCGGGTGGTGTTCTGAATCCTGATGCGGGTCTGGCCGATTCGGCCGGCCGCGCTGCGGCGGGCGCTCCGCAGGCGAGCCGCATCATGGGCAGCCGTCGATGTTAGCGCGCACGAGGGGCCTCGCTCAAGGGTCCGAGTGGCGTCCGGGCCGGAGGCAAGGGGTGGCGTCTGAGGATGGTGATCACGTCCAAGGATCACCGTGCGCCATCGACCGATGTTCCCAGCAAGTTACGACTTGACGAACGCCATGTTATCGCTCACAGTCGATGCTTAAGGACGACGACACCTCTGGCTTACCGGGCGAGCCTGCTTCGTCGACCTCGAATCAGGCGTGCGCCAGGGCATGCAGAAGTCTTGTTAGCGCTAACTACTACGACGCATGTGCCCGGCCACGCGTCGCGGTGCGCCCATCTTCGGGCAGGCCGCTCGGCTCTTGGTCATTGAAGGAGGATCATGTCTGCCCTTGATAGGTCTCCATCGATCGCGCCGCCGGCGCGGCGGCGATGGTGGTTGCCCCGAGTTCTCGCTGCTGGCGCGATGGCGGTGATGGTCGGCGGTGTCGCCGCAGCAGTGGTGTCGTCACCCGCCGCCGCGGCGACGGTCGACACGACCGCGTGGTACGTGTTGGTCAACCGCAACAGCGGCAAGGCCCTGGACGTCTACAACCTGGCCACGAATGACGGCGCCCGGATCACCCAGTGGGCCCGCAACAACGGCAACCAGCAGCAGTGGCAGTTCGTCGACTCCGGGAGTGGCAACTACCGGTTGAAGTCCCGGCTGTCCGGCAAGGTGCTGGACGTCTCGGGCTTCTCGACGGCCAACGGCGCCAGCATCGTGCAGTGGACTGACAACAACAGCACCAACCAGCAGTTCCGGTTGGCCGACTCGGACAGCGGCTACGTCCGGCTGATCAACCGCAACAGCAACAAGGTGATGGAGGTGCAGGGCGCCTCGACCGCAGACGGCGGCAACATCGTGCAGTACGACGACTGGAACGGCGCGAACCAGCAGTGGCAGCTCGTCCGCGTCGACGGTGGCGGCAACCCCACCACGCCGCCTCCGACGACTCCGCCGCCGGGTGGCACGTGCGACCTTCCCTCGACGTACCGGTGGTCGTCGACGGGCGTGCTGGCCAACCCGAGGTCGGGTTGGGTGTCGCTGAAGGACTTCACTGTTGCTCCGTTCAACGGCCAGCAGCTCGTCTACGCCACCACGCACGACTTCGGGTCCAGCTGGGGTTCGATGAACTTCGGCCTCTTCTCGAACTACTCGCAGATGGCCTCGGCCAGTCAGAACGCGATGAACTCGGGGACTGTGGCGCCGTCGTTGTTCTACTTCGCGCCGAAGAACATCTGGGTGCTCGCCTACCAGTGGGGTGGGCCGGCGTTCTCCTACCGGACCTCGACCGACCCGACCAACCCGAACGGTTGGTCGTCGCCGCAGACGCTGTTCACCGGAAGCATCACCGGTTCCGGCACCGGCCCGATCGATCAGACTCTCATCGGCGACGGTACGAACATGTACCTGTTCTTCGCCGGGGACAACGGCAAGATCTACCGGGCCAGCATGCCGATCGGGAACTTCCCGGGCAGCTTCGGCAGCAGCTACACGACCATCATGAGCGACACCACGAACAACCTGTTCGAGGCCCCGCAGGTCTACAAGCTCCAGGGCCTGAACAAGTACCTCATGATCGTCGAGGCGATCGGCTCGCAGGGCCGCTACTTCCGCTCGTTCACGGCCACCAGCCTCGGCGGTTCGTGGACGCCGCAGGCCGCCAGCGAGAGCAACCCCTTCGCCGGCAAGGCCAACAGCGGTGCCACCTGGACCAACGACATCAGCCACGGCGAGCTGCTGCGGACCAGTGCCGACCAGACGATGACGGTCAACGCCTGCAACCTGCAACTGCTCTACCAGGGTCGTTCCCCCAGCTCCAACGGCGTCGACTACGGCCTCCTGCCGTACCGGCCGGGTCTGCTGACCCTGCAGCGCTGAGTCATGACGCAGGTCTGACTCGTCGCGGATTGTCGGCCTCCTGAGATCGTCGTCCTCGGCGGGTTCGGGCAGGCCAGGTAACCGAAGCGGTGGACAAGGGCCCTCGGCGGAGTGATCCGCCGGGGGCTCTTTCCACGAAGAGCGAACATGCAGGCGCGTGGATCTTGCTGGCGGCCCGACCTCCGTCGCCACCTCACGATCGACACCCCCTTCGGATTAGCGGGCGTGGATAGAATCGGCCCGTGGCTCGTGAATACGACACCCAGCTCATCGAGTCGGTCGCGGTCCGCCGCGCCCGGATGCGTGAGCTGCTGCTGTGGGGCCGGCAGCGCCGGGTCCGTGCCACGGGTGACGGGTTCAGGTGGCTGCGGATCGGGCTCGTCTTGGCGGCCGTGGCCTGCGCCGGGTGTGTGGGCTGGTCCTTCCTCAAGGACGTCATCGCCGATCAGCAGAAGGCCCGCAACCCTCCGACGGTCCAGTCGGAGGGCACGCGATGACCCAGGCACAGTCGCCCGCCGCAGGCCAGCTCAGCCGGGTGACCCTGGCCGGCGCGCGTCGACGCATCGACCTGGTGCTGCCGGCCGACGAACCGCTCGGCCTCCTCCTGCCCGAGATCGTCGCCATGGTCGGCCACCGACCGATGGACGATTCACGGGGATACCAGATCAGCACTCTCGACGGCACGGTGCTCGATCCGGCCGGCAGCCTGCGACAGGCGGCCGTTCCGGACGGCGCGATGCTACGGGTCGACCCGATCTCCGAGGCGCCGCCGGCGGCGATCGTGCACGACGTCGCCGACGAGGTCGGCGACGACCTTTCCCGGAGGTACGGCCGCTGGGGCGTTGCCGCCCGGATGTGGACCGCCACCGCCGTGTGCCTGCTCGCTGCAACGATGGCGGCCGTGCTCGCCGCCCCGCGACTGGGGGCCGCGCTGGTGAGCGCGATCGGCGGCGTGATCGCGCTGTCCGGCCTCCTCGTCGGGCTGGTGGCCAAGCGGGCCGTCGGGATGGCGGTGCTGCTCAGCGGTGCAGCGATGGCGATGAGCATGGTGCCCGGGCTGACGAACGGGCAGACCTTGCGCTGGGCGCTCTGGGCTGCCGGCGTCGGCTGCGTCGTGCTCGCCGTGGGCACGGTGACGGGCAACCGTCGCGCCGGCGTCCTCGGTGGCGGGACGGTGCTGGCCCTGGTGGCTGGTTGGGGCGTACCGCTGGCGCTGGACATGCCTGCCGTGCGTGTCGCGGCGGTGCTGACGATCGTGGCCGTCGGAATGCTGGGGCTCCTGCCCCGGGTCGCGATGATCGCGTCCGGGCTCACCCGCCTCGACGACCGGCGGAGCAACGATGAGCTGGTGAGTCGCGTGACGGTGGAGGCCGCTGTCGACTCCGCGCACCGCGGGCTGGCCGTGGCCGCCGTGGCGACGGCGACGTCGGCGACGCTCGGCGGCCTCGTCCTGGCGGCTGCGGCGGGCCCGTGGGCGCTGGTGCTGGCGGCCCTGGTGGCGAGCGCTCTGCTGCTGCGGATGCGTGCGTTCCCGCTGGCCGTCGAGGTGGTGGGGCTGGTGACCGGTGCTCTGGTGATCGTGGGCGGCCTGCTGACGCGCTGGGTGCGGGATACGCCCGACGCGTGGTGGGGTCCGGCGCTCACGGCGCTGGCCGTCTGCGCGGTGGCCCTCGTGATCCTGGCGTACCGGCCGCCACCGCACGCGCTGGCCCGAGCCCGGCAGTACGCCGACCGCGCCGAGGCGTTGACCGTGATGGCACTGGTGCCCGTTGCGGTCGGGGTGTTCGGGCTCTACTCGCGACTTCTCACCACGTTCTGATTGAGGCGGTGGCATGAGCGCTCCACCGGTGCCCGGCCCGACCCACTCCGGGGGGCACGGACCGTACCCACCACAGCGGCGGGTGCAGGACGGCTCGACCACCCCCGCTGCCGCTCCTCGCCAGCCGGCGTCGGCACCGCAGGCACCGCCGCAGCCCGCGCAGGCCCCCCGACCGGCACCGACGCCCCGGGCACCTGACGATCCTGCGGGGTCGGAGCCGAACGACCTGTCGATCGTCCGGCGGATCCGTGCCGGCGATCCGCCACTGCGGCGAATGTGGCGCAGCGCCAGCCGAATGTTCACCAGCAGCCGGGCGACCCGGGCGCTCGCCGACCTCGCCGCCGAGGTGCAGGTGCCGGTGCACACCGGCCGGCGGATCGCGGTGGCCTCCGTGCACGGTGGGGCAGGAAAGACCACGGTGGCGGCGGTGCTGGCATCGGTCTTCGCGGCGCGCCGGTCCGATCCGGTGCTCGCCGCCGACGCCGACCCGTACGAGGGCTCGCTGACCTGGCGGCTCGGCGTGCCGAGCGAACCGCCCCTGGACCGGCTGGCACCCGACCTGATCGGGGCACGGGGCGGTGATCTCCGCGCGCTCGAACCGTTCCTTCCGCGCACCGGCACGGGCCTGTGGGTGCTGCCGAGCGGCACCGCCAACCCGACCCTGTGCAGCGAGGTGACGCGGTCACTTTCGCGCCTCTTCGCTGTCGCCGTCGTCGACTGCCCACCTGGCCTGGAGTCGCGGACCGCGGCGGCGGCCATGTCCGACGCGCACTCGGTGGTGCTCGTCGCCGCGGCGACGCCGGACGGGGTCCGGGCCACCTACCAGGCACTGCGGCGGATCATCGACGGCGGGTACGGGTCGTGGCTGGCACGTGTGGTGGTCGTCCTGAACTCCAGCAACCCTGATGGCCGGGCCGCCCTCGTCGACGACGCCGCGCGCGAGCTGATCGAGCAGACAGCCGTACCGGTGGTGGTGTTGCCCTACGACCGTCACCTGGCTGCCGGCGCGCTCATCACGCCGTCGCGCATCGGTGAGGCGACGCTCGTCGAGGCGACCCGCGCGGCCGCGTTCGCCCTGGCTGCGGCCAGGCGGATGTAAGCGGAGGACGCCCCGATGTCGACGCGCATGGTGCACCGCCCCACCCGGATGGCCCGCCCGGCATCCACCATGGACCCGCTCGTGCTGGACGCACCACCGCAGCTGCCCGACGGCCGATCCGCGGTGGGGCTCCAGGCGCTGCTGCCGATGGCCGGCGCGGGGGTGGCGATGAGCATGATGATGTTCATGCGCGGCTCCGGCTTCGCGGCGTTGGGTGCGGTGGTCATGGTCGTCGCGCTGGCCGCCGCCGGGGCGATGTACCTCACCCAGCTCGGCAAGGCCGGTCGGCAGCGCCGGGTCCAGCGCGAGCGGTACCAGGACTACCTGGAAGAGCTACGCGAGCAACTGCGCGAGGACGAGCAGCGCCTCCAGGAGCAGGCGACAGTGCTCGACCCGCCGGTCAGCCGACTGCTCGACGTCGTGCGCAGCCCGGCGCGGTTGTGGGAGCGCCGCCGCGCCGACATCGATTTCCTGCGGGTACGGGTCGGCATGGGCGCGCTGCCCGTCCGGCCGATCCAACTGCGCGAGCAGAGCACACCGACCAACCCTCTCGACCCGTTCATGCGCCACGAGGCCCACTCGCTGATGCGCCGCTTCGAACTGACGCCGGGGCTGCCGCTGCGGGTCGACCTGGACTGCGCCGGCGATGTCAGCGTGATCTCACCGGACCACCCGGAGGTGGTCGCCCTCGCCAGCGCCATCCTCGTCCAGGTCGCCGCGTTCCACGCCCCCGACGACGTGACGCTCGCGATCGTCACCACCCCGGAGCGGGCGGTGACCTGGCAGTGGGCGCGCTGGCTGCCGCACCTGCTCGACCGGACGTCGATCGGCCCGAGTGGCCCGACCCCGCTGCTGGTCACCGCCCCCGAGACGCTCGCCGAGCTGCTCGCCGTCGACCTGGAGGAGCGGGCCACCAACGCGCTCAAGTCCTTCCGCCACAATGCCGGGCGCGCCGAGGCCCGTACGCGGTCGAGGTTGCTGGTCATCGACGATGCCCACGGCGAGGTCGCGCGGGGGTTGGCGAGCCCCGACCAGTTCGTGGGCCTCGGGAGCCTTGGTGTCACAGTCGTGCACCTGCTCGCCGACCGGCTGCACGAGCCCGGCGACATCTCCCGGCGGATTACCATCGACGGCAGCTCACTCGTCCTGGAGGACCTCACCGCGTCGCCGCCGATGACCGTGACCGGCACTGTCGACGAGGTGCCGGTGCCGCTCGTCGAGGGCCTCGCTCGGGGGATCGCGCCGCTGCGGCTGTCGGCCGACTCCTACGACGACGGCACGGGCACCCCGCCGGCGGACTTCCAGGATCTGCTGGGGCTGTCCGATCCCACGAACCTGGACCTCGCCACGCTGTGGCGGCCGCGGGGCGAGCGCGACTTCCTGCGCGTACCGATCGGGGTCGACCCGGTGGGACGCCCGGTGCTGCTCGACCTCAAGGAGTCCGCTCAGCTCGGGATGGGTCCGCACGGGTTGTGCGTCGGTGCCACCGGGTCGGGCAAGAGTGAGTTGTTGCGGACGCTCGTGCTCGCCCTGGCGGCGAGCCACCCGCCCGACCGGTTGGCGATGGTGCTCGTCGACTACAAGGGTGGCGCGACGTTCGCACCGTTCGCCGAGATGCCGCACGTCTCCGGCCTGATCACCAACCTGGTCGCCGACGCCGCGCTGGTGGAACGGATGTACACCAGCCTCGACGGGGAGGTGCAGCGCCGCCAGCAGTTGCTCGCCGACGCGGGCAAGGTCACCGACATCGTCGAGTACCACCTGCTCCGCGCGGTGCAGGGCGAGCGCAGCACCCTCCCACCGCTGCCGCATCTGCTCGTGCTCATCGACGAGTTCGGCGAGCTGCTCGCCGCCAAGTCGGAGTTCATCGACCTGTTCCTCCGGATCGGGCGGATCGGCCGGTCCATCGGGGTGCACCTGCTGCTGTCCAGCCAGCGGGTCGAGCAGGGCAAGATGCGCGGCCTGGAAAACTACCTGGCCTACCGCCTCGGGCTGCGCACGCTCACCGAGATGGAGTCGCGCACCGTTCTCGACACGGTCGACGCGTTCCAGTTGCCGCCGTTGCCCGGCAACGGGTATCTGAAGGTCGACGTCTCGATCTACCAGCGGTTCAAGGCCGCCTACGTGTCCGGCCCGCTCACCGACGGCGCCGAAGCAGAGCTCGCCCCGATCGTCGGCCCGTTGGCGAAGCCGATGCCGGTGTTCGGCACCGTCCGCCGGGACACCGATGACGACGCACCCGAGGAGCCGAAGGCGACCAGACGCACCACCGGCCCGACGCTGCTGTCGACAGTGGTGGAGCAGATGTCGATGAGCGACCAGCGTGTCCAGGCCATCTGGCTACCGCCGCTGCCGGCCGCGCTCACCCTCGACCAGGCGGCCGGTGGGATCCGCAGCACCCCGGACGGGCTCCGCCTGGACATCGCCGAGCAGGCCGCGACCGGGCTGCCGGTGCCGTTGGGCCGCCTCGACGACCCGGCCCGCCAGTGGCAGGGCCCCTGGCTGATCGACCTGGCCGTGGGCGGGGGCAACGCCCTCGTGCTTGGTGGACCCGGCACCGGCAAGACGACAGCGCTGCGCACCCTGGCGCTGGGCCTGGCCACCACCTACCGTCCGACCGACGTCGGGATCTACGGCATCGACCTGCTGGGTAACGGACTGGCCGGCCTGGCCGAGCTGCCCCACGTCGGCGGCGTCGCCAGTCGGGAGGACCGCGAGCGCATCCGACGCACCGTCGACGAGGTGCACGCGATGCTCGCGCAACGTCAGCGCATCTACACACAGCACCAGTTCGACACGATCAACGACCTGCGTTCCGCCGACGAGCGCGTACGCGCGGAGGTCGGCTGCGTCGACGTGGTGCTGTTGATCGACGGGTACGGCCAGCTCAACGCCGAGTTCGAGAGCCTCGAACCCAAGGTGCACGACCTGCTCGCCCGGGGTGGCCGCTACGGCATCCACGTCATCGGCACCGCCCGGCGGTGGAACGAGGTGCGCGCCGCGCAGCAGGTCGCCTTCGCCAACCGGATCGAGCTGCGGCTCACCGAGCCCGCCGAGTCCAGCATTGACGGCAGGCTGGCCCGGGGTATCCCGGCGGACCAGGCCGGCCGGGCGCTGACCAGCGGCAAGCTGTTCGCCCAGGTTGCCCTTCCGCGCCTGGACGGCCAGCCCGACCCGTCGAACGCCGGCCTGGTCGCGGCCGTGCAGTCGGTACGAGGATCGTGGTCGGGGCCCGTGCCGCCGCCCGTCCGGGTGCTGCCCGCGGTGCTGCCGGTGGCCGACCTCGCCGGCACGCCGGCCGGGCACGGGGTGGTGCCGTTCGGCCGGTTCGAGAGCGACTTCACCCCTGCCGTGCTCGACCTCTTCGGCCGCGACCAGCACCTCCTCGTCCTCGGCGATCCGCGGACCGGCAAGACGAACCTGCTGCGGCTGGTGGCCGAGGAGTTGATGGGGCAGTTCACCTCCGACGAGCTGGTGTTCGCCGTGTTCGATCCGCGTCGGGGGCTCGCCGACGTGGTGCCGGAGTCCTACCTCGGTGGTTACGCCACCAACGCGACACTCGCCCAGCAGTTGTCTGCGGCGGTGTGCAAGGAGCTGGCGAAGAGGCAGCCGTCCGAGGCGGCACGTCCACGGATCGTGCTGCTCATCGACGACTACGACATCCTCGCCGCGTCGGCCAGCCAACCGCTCGGCGCGTTCGTCCCGTACGTGGCGGCCGGGCGCGACACCGGGCTGCACGTCGTGATGACCCGCCGGGTGTCCGGCGCCTCACGTGGCCTGTTCGAGCCGTTCCCGCTGGCCGTGCGCGAGGCCGGCTGCCTGGGCCTGCTCATGTCCGGTGACCGGACGGAGGGGCAACTGTTCACTGGCGTACGGCCGATGGTCCTACCGGTGGGGCGCGGGCAGCTCATCCGCCCCGGGCACCCCCCACGCATGACCCAGACCGCGTACCTCGGCGAGACCAAGGAGCACTGATGACGTACGACACGGTGGCCCTGTGCCGCGCCGAGCCCGACGCTGCCGCGATGCTCGGCGCCCTGCTCGCGGTCGGCTCCGACCTCAAGATGGACACTGTCGACTCGGCCGGGCTGGTGCAGTTGTTCGACCCCGGCGATGGGCGGCTGCTGCTGACCGTCGAGACCGCGCGACTGGTCCAGGTGCCAGGGGAGGCGGAGCGGCTGCTCGGGGTCACGCTCGACGACTCCTTCGGCGGCCGCGTCTGGTGGGTGGAGAGCCGGGCACCCGACGGCGATCCGCAGGCCGCCGAGGTGACCCGCCGCTTCACCGCCGCGCTCGTATCGATAACGGGAGGGCTGACATGGGCGGACCGATGACGGGGACGACCGACACGATCAGCGACAAGGCCATCGTCCTGCACCAGCACCGTACGGTGGTCGGCCTGTCGCCCTGGCTCGCCGAAGCCGCTGTCGACGCGGTCCGCAACGGGTTGATGCTCCAGCTCGTCACTCCGGCCGACGGCTTCATCACGTACCCGGTTGAGGTGATGCTCGCGCAGGCACAGGGGCAGTGGGTGGTGCGCGCCGGCGACCAGTACCGCGACGGTCTCACCGGCCTGCCGCTGCAGTGGGACGGCCACCGCTTCTCGTCGGCCAACGGCTCCCAGGGCGCCGGGGCGCTGCCGGCCTCCGAACCGTGGACCGGCGGCCTGGAGATCCAGATCGTCACGCTGCACCCGGCCACCGAGGCCCTGGACCTCGGCGCCAGCACCGAGGCCGCCGTGCGCGCTCTCACCGGCAACGACCCGGCCGGGTGGGGCGTCGCCGAGCCGGTGACCGAGACGTGGTCGCGCCGCGACCTCACGTCCTTCTGTCGTACGCGCGCACCGGCACCGACCAGCGTGGCGATCGTCGGCGGCGACAACCGGTCGGCGCTGCTCGGTGTCCTCACTGTCGAGCGGGTCGACGTCGGCGTCCGCGAACAACTCCGGCTGGCCGGCCCCCCACTGTCGGCTGTTGACGAGGCGACGATCGAGGCACTCGCCGAGAAGCTGGCGTCGACCGTCCGCAGCATGATCGTGGCCGTGCACCCGGGCCGGTCCGGCGGAAAGCGGGCCAGCACGCCGAGCCTTCCCGCGCTGCCGTGGGGCATCCTGGTCGGCCGTCAGGAACAGGCGCTCGACTCCGAGCCCGAGGTGATTCCGGGCCGGGCGCTCGGCAGGGGCGCGCGGCGATCCTGGTGGTACAGGTTGGACAGCGGGCCGGGCGCCCCGTACGAGAACCTCTCGGCAGTGCTGCGCAGGTACGGCCTGCGTACCGACCGCCAAGGCACCGGCTGAGGGATCGGCGAGCCGTTGCGCGAGATTTTTCGCCGACCGCTTGTCAGCATCACCTGCTCAGCTCTCCGCCGCCTGGTACTCCACCGTCACTTGGCTTCGGCGTCGAGCGTGGCGGGCATGCTGAAGGCGGCGACGTGACGGGCACCGATGAAGGCGTTGCTCTCTACGATCTTCCCGTTCTCGATCCGGAGTACGTCGACGACCAACGCCTCGTAGTGCGGGCTGCCGGGCCGGCGGAGATAGTTGATCAGTGCCGGGCGCCCGTTGGCCGTGGTGGGGAACGTACGCCAGTCGAGCGGTCGGCCGAGGAACTCCGCGGCCGCGTCGATCCCGACGACCGGCGGCTCGGGCGGCATCGTGATCCGTACGTCCTCGGCGAGCAGTGCCCGGAAAGTCTCCGGGTCCTTCGCGTTGGCGTAGCGGCGCAGGATCTCTTCGTCCTCACTGGTGAGCTGCGGGCGGCGCCAGTCCTTCGGGTCCGACGGAGCGCGCCGCCGGAGGGTGTGGCGGGCCCGCTGGAGGAGGCTGTTGACGGCCGCTACGGCGGTGTCGAGCGCGGCGGCGATCTCCTGCGGCGTCCAGCCGTAGACGTCGCGCAGCACGAAGGCCGCCCGCTGCCGCGGCGGCAGGTACATGAGCGCTGCGATCACGGCCAGCTCGACGGTCTCCCGGGCGGCGAGACCGGTCTGCGGATCGTCGGCCAGCAGAGCGTCGGGATAGGGACCGAGCTCGGTGGACCACTCCAGCGGATCACCGTACGGTACCGTCCGGTGACCGGCCGCCTTGCGGCTGTCGAGGAAGACGTTCGTGGCGATCCGGTAGAACCAGGTGCGCGCCGACGCCCGACCCTCGAAGCGGTCGCGAGCCCGCCAGGCACGCAGGAAGGTCTCCTGCACCAGGTCCTCCGCGTCGGTGACGTTCCCGGCGAGGCGGTAGCAGTGGACGTGTAGCTCACGCCGGTGCTCGTCGAAAGCGCGCTGCAGCCAGACCGCCTGCTCATCAGGCGAGTCGGACATGTGATCTCCCCGGGGCTGACTGGTCCTCACAACCGTACTGACGACCGCGGACCCATCCGTCATCGGTCACCGATGACGATCGCCGACTCGGTCGTCTGTATCTGTGACCGATCCCCACTCCACGAAGGAGATAGCCATGACGGCAACCCCCGCGTCCAGCGCCGCCGCGCCCCCGGTCGTCGACCGGGAGACCTGGCTGCGCGAGCGCGACGAACTGCTGGTCCGGGAGAAGGCCCATACCCGCGAAGGAGACGCGATCGCAGCCGCTCGTCGTCAGCTGCCGATGACCTTGATGCCGACGGTGACGGTGCGGGGCCCAGGCGGGGACACCCCGCTGGTGGAGGTGTTCGAGGGCCGCCGGATGCTCATCGCCTACTTCCACATGTGGCACGACGGCAAACCGCACGAGCATCAGTGTGAGGGGTGCACCTTCTCGACCTGTCACCTGCAGATGCTGGACTACCTGCACGCTCGGGACGTCACCTACGCCGTGTTCTGCGAGGGTCCCTACGACGAAAGTGCCCCGTTCGCGGAGTTCATGGGCTACAGGTTCCCCTGGTATTCGGCGAAAGACTCCGACCCGGCTCTGGCCGACGGTCGTGACTTCGGGTTCATCGCGTGCTACCTGCGCGACGGCGACAAGGTCTACGAGACCTACTGGACCACCGGGCGGGGCGTGGAGGCATTGATGACCACCTACCACGCCCTGGACCTCACGGTGTACGGCCGGCAGGAGAACTGGGAAAACTCGCCTGAAGGCTGGCCGCGGGTCACCGGGCACCCGTGGCGTCTCAACGGCCGCCCCACCGCGCAATGGTCACGCCCCGGCGTCGCACCGCGATGACGTCCTGATGATCATGCTCGGTCGGCCGCAGTCTCCGCCTGCTGCTGCTCCTGGCCTTGGCGGTGGCAATCGTCGTCGGCGGTCCGACCGAGCGCGGCCCGGAGCTGGAGTGGCACCGTATGGCCGGGGGCCGTGCTCATGGCGCTCGCCGTGCTGATGCATCAACACGGCGAGTCGATGGCTACCCACCACATGACCGCCGGGCCCCGGACGGACCACGGCACCGTCACCGGCCATGACCCGGCGCTCGTGTTGCTACGCGCCGCCACGGCGGCTTACCTCTGCTGGATGGCGACCGCACTCGTCCGGCTGCGCAATCGACCGATCACGGACCTGCTCCGTTGGGAGCACCTGGCCATGGGGGCAAGCCTCGCGGCCATGATCTTCTTCATGAGCTAGCCGAGCAAGCCAGTCGGCAGATCAAATGACGTTGGAGTACTAGTTCTTGAGCGGGGTGCCGTCCTCGGCCCAGCGCTGGCGGCTGATCAGTTTGCCCTGGTCGTCGAACTCGACACGGGCGGCGGGGCTGCCGTCGCGGTGCCACTCCTCGTGGACGCCGACAGCTATGCCATAGTGCGCGCTGCCCTCCGCCTTGCGCTCGCCACTCGGGTACCACTCGGCGGAGAGTCCGTCCTCCATGCCCTTGAAGTACGTGGTGACGGCGATGACCTGACCCTGCGGTGAGCGTTCGACCACCTCGCCGGTGAAGAGTTCGCCCTGGTGGGTCACCCGCAGGTCGTCCTCGATTTCAACGTCGTCGTACTCGACTCGCATGTGCCTACTCCGGGGGGTGACGGATCCCGAGTCGTCCTGACCACGGCACAGGACCAGGGCCGACACCGCCTCGAGGGTGGCCGCCGCACTCGCGACGGCCCTAGATCGGCTCGTGTGCGCGGTCGATGAACGAGCTCACACTCTCCGCCTCGGCGCGGGTCTTCTCGTGCAGGCCCTGGTCGTTGGCCAGTCGATCGAAGTAGCTCTTCTGGTCGGGGCCCCCGAGATCAAGAATCGTCGGGATGGTGATGATCGTCAGACGCCACTGCAGACGAGGAGTGGCTTCCTTGAGCAGGTCGACCACTCGGGCCCGCTCCCAATCGTCCAGATGCTCAGGTCCAACGCCGCGGAGCCATCGAACCAGACTCTCCGTCGCACCTTGCACGATGAAGAAGACCCACGACCGACCGATGCTGTCAACGACCTCGTCCGGTGGCGTCGTCCAGGTGGCACCGAAGACGTCCTCCGGGTCCAGGTACGCCTCGGCCCAGTCGCGCACCCTCTCGGGCGTGACGTCGGCGAGGGTCGGCATCGATTGCTTGAGCCCTGCGTAGAGGATGAACCAATAGTCGTCGAAGAACTCCTTGGGAAGCCCCCAGTCGGTCTCGTCGCCGTAACGGTCCCTCACGTCCACCAGGTAGGCGAGACACATCTCCAACGCCTGTAGGGCTTCAGCCCGCTGCTGTGGATCGGGCAACAGCTCTCGTGCCGCCTTGCCACGCTCGACGGGATCCGCCAGCCGCCACGGAAGTGGCAGGGCGGCCAGCAATTCGGGGGCAACCCAGGGACCGGTCACAGGAAATCAACTCCGTAGGGCCTGAGGAAGTCACGTGCCGCGTCGAGGTTCGGCAGGTGCTCGCCGAACCAGGCAGCCGGCTTCTTCATCGGGTGCGCCGGGTCGGCCGCAGCCCGTTCCACCGCCTGGTGCAGCGCGGCCAATTGCTCACCCGACAAGGTACGCCCGCCGATCGTAATCGGTACGTTCTGGTCGGCGAGCCGTTCGATCGCCATTTGCGGCGGGTTGTTGCCAGCGCGACTGAAGAGCCCCGTCCAACCCTCGTCGGTGCCGACCCGGATGCTCACCTCCCGCCCCGGCGCGCCATCACGCCAGTCGAGCATGCGCTCCAACTGGGCGGGGTCGGATCGGAACTTGTTGGCCACGGTCTGCGCGGCGGCCTTTACCTCGACCACATGCACGTTGCCGTCAGCGGTCTGGTAGACGAGATCGGCTTCGGGGATGCGACCGGTGTCGACGACCGTGCCGTTGCCCAGGTTGACCCGTTCGCCGGCGACGACATTCAGACCGATCCTGCTGCCCGGGGCCAGGTCGCCGCTCTGGATCACATCGTTCGCGGCACGCAACTCCGTCGCCGCGCCCTCGAAGGCGGAGCGGTCCCCGCTGAGGTTGTCGAGCATGTCGCGGAAGATGTCTCCCTGCCGGTCGACGCTTCCCGCCAGCCGACCGGAGTCCTGAAGGTCCATGAAGTCCCGGACGGCCTGGTTGGCCATACCGTCCGGCAGGTCGGTATGGGCGAGCAGGTTCTCCACCTGGGCCCGCGCTGCAGGACCCAGACGCTCGGCCTGATCGACGAACCGCTGCTGCTCGGCCGGGGTGAGATCCCGCCCTCGGTCCGGGCTTCCCCCGCCCGGCGTGGTGTCGTCGGGGAGGTTGCCGGGCGTGGTGTCGTCGGGGACGTTGCCCGGTGTGGTGTCCTCCGGAAGGTTGCCGGGAGGCGTGTTGTCCTCCGGCAGGTTGCCCGGCGGCGTGTTGTCTTCCGGCATGTTCCGCACGGGTGGCGTGTCTTCCGGCCCGTTCCGGACGGGTGTGTTGTCGCCGGGGAGGTTGCCAGTGGTCGACTCTCCCGGGGTGCGCCCACCGGGTGTGTTGCCGGGGCCGTTGCCAGCGTCCATGTTCATCGGGTTGCCGCCGCGGTCGTTCGGCATCTCGACGTCGAAGCCGCGCCCGACCGGCACGTCGCCGGCAATGGCGGGCAGGGGCCCGATCTGCGGAATCTGGATGTCGAACTTCTTGGCGAAGTTGATGGCGACCTCGCCCACCGTGGGCAGGTTGTCGAGCCAGTTGCCGGCGCGGATCAGCCCGGCGCCGATTCGGGCGGCGGTCGCGCTGCCCCGGATGCTGTTGACCGCGGCACCTGCGCCGCGTACGCCGGAGCCGGCCCCCTTGGTGCCGATGACGGCGGAGACGATGTTGAACGTGGCGAGGCCGCCGGCCCTCGACTTGTCCTCACTCCACATGTCGTAGGCGATGATGCTCTTGCCGGCGTTGAGGAGAAGGTTGCCCGCCTCGCGCTTCTCCAGGAACGGCATGCCGACCGTCTGGTCGATCACGATGGTGACCGGGTTGACGTAGATGGAGACCGCCCAGACGAACTTGCCGAGGCCCAACCATGACTGGCCGGCGGTGCCCCAGCTCCACTCGCCGGTCGTCGGGTCGCGGCCGATCAGCCCGCCGAGGTCTTCGAGCATGGTGACGAAGCCTTCACCGATGCCACCGAAGAACGCGCCCACGTCACCGAGGAACCCGCGGTCGTGCTCCTCGTTGCTGCCCCAGGGCAGAGCGCCGTCCTCGCCGGCCGCGGCGTTGAGCGTGTCGGCGTTGAAGCCGTACTCGCCGTCGTCGGCTCGGCCGTCGGCGTTGTCGGCGCGGTACTGGCGGCCCCCGTACAGGGCGTTGATTGTGTTGGCGCACTTGCGCTGTGCCTCGAAGAACGCCGCGACCTGCGTGTTCACCGCAGAGATCAGGCCGTTGTGCTGGTTGACCTTGCCCTCGTCCTCACGCCAGTCGTCGTCGTCCTTTGTCGACTCGACGAACTGCTCCGCCTGGCCCTTCAGCGCCGCGAGTTGGGCCTTGATCTCCTTGACCTCGCTGGCGTACGTGGCCAGGGCGGTGCCGACGGCTTGGACGTCCTCACCGACCGAGGCCGACACGGTGCGTATCGGACCGGAGGCGGCGAACAGTTGTGCCGCCTCCGGTGCCTCGTATACCGCAGCCAACCCCTGCCAGGTGGTGTCGATCGTCTGACCGGTGTTGGCAAAGTCGACACCGGTCGTCTTGATCGTCTGTGCGTGGGTCGCCAACTGCTCCATGTTGCCGGGGATCTGGGGAATCTCCCCCGGATTGATCATCGCGGCACCGCCCCACGGCCCGGCCCCGGCATCGTCGCCGAGGGGTCGGGTGCCGCCGAGGCACTGCGTTGCGCGTTGGCGGCCATGTCCAGATCACCCTGGACGTAGGCGTTGGTCGCCTGTGCCGCCGCATTCATGCACGCCCCCGTGCGAGTGAACACGAACTCGAGGTCCGTTTTGATCGACTCAACGAAGCCCTGAAGTGCCTGGCCGACGATCTCCGAACTCGACTGGACGGCGGAGCCCTCCAGCGCCGAGTTGAATTTGGTCATCTGCCCCTCGAACGGGGCGGCCGCGGCATGGGTGCGATTCAGGACGTCGCGCACTCCACCGGGGGAGATATCCCAGGCGCTCACGCTTGTGCTCCCTCGTCAACACTCGATGGAAAACAACTCAGCCGATGGACTGCACCGCCGTGCGCGCCTTGGACAGCGTGGTCGTCGCCGTCTCGTCGTTCTTGACCATCGTGGTCTTGACCAGATCGATGATCGTGCGCACCTCGCCTGCGGCGCGGTTCCACCGATCCTCGACGGTCCGGTATTCCTCGGAGACGCCGTCGGCCTGGAAGTCGGCCATCGCGGCCGACACGTCGGCGCTGCGCTGCGAGATCACGGCCTCCAGCCGGGCGATGATCCCGGCGAGGTCACTCTGGACCTGCTGCGAGGTGCCCACGTCAAAGCTGCGTCGATCTGTGCTCATAACCTGTCACTCCCCCGGGAATCAGCGGCTGCTCGAGAACCTGGCCGCGTCGAAGTTGGCGGTGCCCGCCGCCGACGACGCGTTGTCGGCCATCTCGGTGTCACCCTGGCCGAACGCGGAATCCATTCCGCCCTGACCGCCCAGAATCGCGCCCAGCGCGGAATTGAGAGAGGCGGTGATCGAATCGGCGTTGGCCTTGAACGAATCGAATGCCACCCGCCCGGCACCGTTGAAGTTGCCCTGCAGCGGCTCAGCGGCAGCGATCAACTGCTTGATCAGGCTGCCGAGATCATCAGACGAACCCTGGGTCTGCTTGGTGAGGCTGCCGAGAGTCTGCGCTCCCATGTCGAACTTCATGCCGCTCCTCCCCGTGCCGGGATGAATAACGTTCGCGGTCAATGCTACGTCACCCGTGCGACACGGTTGGACATCCACCGACCGCGATAGATCAAATAGCGGTTGTCTCGGCGGGGCCACGGAGATCACCACACCACCGCATCCGCAGATGCACGGCTCAGCCGATTGGCGTACCGATCGCGCAGGTGAGCACCTGGCTCTTACCGCGAGTGGCGCTTGCTGTGGTTGTCGCGAACCCGTGGGCTTCGAGCAGCAGCGTGGTCGACGTGAGGTTCGCTGTGGCGTGTGCGGTTGTGGGCCGCTCGCCGAAGACGTAGAGCCGTCCACCAGGCGTCAGCAGGCTCCGCATCCGTTCGATCTGCTGTGTTGCGTCGCCCAGCCAGAAGATGCTGACGTTCACTGCGAAGATCTTGTCGAAACGGAGCGAATCGAAGTCCGCCGACTCGAATCCGACACATTGAATTTCAGCTCGGCCGGCGTTGATATGGGCCATGTTCCGTTTGGCGGCAATTCGCACCATCGTCGCGGCCCGGTCGATGGCGACGATCCGGCCGGTCGTGAGTCGGCTGGCGACCAGAGAAACGGCGGCCCCCCGACCGCATCCGATCTCCAGCACCTTGTCGTCGGGTGCGACAGCCATCGTCTGGATCGCCCAGCGCTGCCGGTGGGCGGTCGTCGGACGCGCCGGCTCGTCCGGCGAGGAGGCGGCATCGCCGGTGGCGCCAGCCGGATCGTGGATGGGCAGAGTGCGCTTCACAACGTCACCCGTGGTGCCTGCTCTGCTCACGCATCAGATTCCACCCTGCCGGACGCATCGGTGCACCGTGTCCTCGATCACCGGTGGTGCGTCCGGCACGCGGAGTCGCGCCGATCAGTGCGCGGGTAAGGGCGCGATGTCCGGTAGGACGTCGGCTGACGCCGGAGCATGCTTCGGGGCGCCGGCGTTCACCATGACCGCGGAGACCAGAGCTGCTGCCGCCACGAAACCGACGGCGGTCCAGTACGCGGCCGAGTAGCCGTGCATCAGCGCCTGGTTCCTCTCGTGGGCCTGGGCCGCTGGGCCGCTGTGCGACACCAGATAGGTGGCGGCCGAGCTGGTCGCGATGGTGTTGAGCAGTGCGGTGCCGATCGAGCCACCGACCTGCTGCGACGAGCTGATCATCGCGGAGGCAACCCCGGCGTCCCTGGGTTCGACGCCGTGGGTGGAGATGCTCATCGCGGGCATGAACGCGGTGCCGATGCCGAGCCCGATCACCGCTTCGGCGAACGCGATCTCCAGGAAGGCGCTGTCCGCGTCGAGCAGGGCGAGCAGCACGAGACCGACCGCTGTGACGAGGTAGCCGCCGACCATGATCGGCCTGGGGGCCATCCGGTGCGCCAGCCGGGCGCCGATCTGCGTGGCCCCGATGGCCTGCGCCACCGCCATCGGCATGAACGCCAGGCCCGCCAGCACCGGCGACCATCCCTTGACCTGCTGGAAGTAGTAGCTGAGCAGGAGGAACATCCCGAACATGCTGACGATGGCAAGGCCGACCGAGAGGTACGCGGCGGCCCGGTTGCGTTCGGTCAGGACGCGCATCGGCAGCAGCGGGGACGTGACCTGCGTCTGCACCAGGATGAAGGCCGCCAGCAGCAGCACGCCTGCGGTGAACGATCCGATGGTCACGCTCGACGACCATCCGCGGCTCTCGGCGACGCCGAAGCCGTAGACCAGGCCGACGAGTCCGAGGCTGGCCAGCACCACGCCGGGAAGGTCGAGCCGGGAACGGTGCCGCTCCCCGTCGTCGTGGACGGTGCGACTGCCGCCCAGGATCCCGATGATCGCCACCGGGACGAGGACGAACATCGAGAAACGCCAGTTCAGGTACTGGGTGAGCAGACCGCCGACGATCAGACCGACCGCTCCACCGGCGATCGAGACCGCGCTGAACACGCCGAAGGCCTTCGCCCGTTCCCTCGGCTGCGGAAAGGACAGGGAGAGCAACGCGAGCGCGGCCGGCGCGAGCAGGGCCGCGAACACACCCTGCAACGCCCTCGCGGTCAGCAGCATCGCGGCGTTGACCGACAGGCCGCCGATCGCCGAGGCGATCGCGAACCCGGCCAGTGCGATCAGGAAGACGCGCTTGCGCCCGACCATGTCACCGATCCGGCCACCGACCAGCAGCAGACCGCCGAAGGCCAGACCGTACGCGGTGACCACCCACTGCCTGCTCCCGTCCGTGAAGTGCAGCGACTGCTGCGCCGAGGGGAGCGCGATGTTCATGACGGCCCCGTCGAGCACCACCATCAGTTGAGCGATGGAGATGAACAGCAGTGCCTTCCACCGCTGGGACTGCGGGGCGGCGTGACGTGTGGGCATGGCATTCCTTAAGGGCGGTTTATGGGTATTTGCGCAACCCGCCCAACGCTAACGAAGTTGTGGAACGACAGCCACAGAATGTGCCTTCGATTACAGGGGGTTGGGGTGGTCAGCCAACCGCGCCTGGAGGGATCTGGGCGCTAGAAGCCGGCCAACCACGCCTGATATCGCCACCTCAACCCCAAAGCTGTGAGTGGCGTTACTTTGTCGACCGTTCCAGAAAAGGCTAGCGTTCCGCCTCGTGGGTCCTGCGGGCCGGCCGGACACGTTCGACCGCCGGCAACCCGCGATCTTCGATCCTGAGCCGCGCGGCGGCTGACCAGTCGAGTGAATGTGAGACGAGATGTCCGGACGGTTGGAAGCAAAGGTGCTGGTCGTGACCGGCGGCACGCAGGGCATGGGCCTGGCGTTCGCGCAGCGGGCGGCCGCCGAAGGTGCCAGCGTCGTCATCGGCGCCCGGGACAAGGACCGGGGCGAGGAGGTGGCCGCGCAGATCAGGAAGGCGGGCGGCGACGCGCTGTTCGTGCCCACCGACGTGACGGTCGAGGAGGAGATGGCGCGGCTCGTCGACAGCGCGGTGTCGGAGTTCGGGCGACTGGACGGCGCGTTCAACAACGCCGGCGGGAGTCCGATGGCCAGTGTCCGCGACGCCGACAGTGCCGACTGGCACCGGTCGCTGGCCCTCAACCTGACCAGCGTGTTCTACGGCCTCAAGTACGAACTGCCAGCAATCATCGCCTCCGGCGGTGGCGCGATCGTCAACAACGCCTCCGTGTCCGGTGTGAAGGGTGACGCGACCCAGGCCGCGTACAACGCGTCGAAGCACGGGGTCATCGGTCTGACGCGCTCGGCGGCCCTCGACGTGGCGCGCTCCGGTGTGCGGGTCAACGCCCTGGTCACCGGCCTTATCGACACCCCACTGTGGCAGAACGTGGTGAATCAGGCCCCGTCGACCGCGGAGCGCTACCTGTCGGTGCAGCCGACTGGACGGGCCGGCACCTCCGACGAGGTGGCGGCGCTCACCACGTTCCTGCTCAGCGACGAGGCCACGTTCATCAGCGGCGCGTCCATCGCCATCGACGGTGCCCTCACCGCCTGAAGCACCGAGGCACCGAGGCACCGAGGCACCGAGGTACTGAGGTCCGGTCCGGGGCGGCGGCTCAAACGGCCGCCACCCCGGACCGGGCAGTGTGTCAGGCGATCCGGTAGGCCCGCTGGATCGTCTCCGTGACCGTGTTGCCGGCGGTGTCGGTGGCCGTCAGCCGCAGCGAGACGAACCCGGCTCGCCGGGGGTGACTGATGAGGGCGACGTTCCGGAGCACCGGCAACGCGATCCACGTCCTGCCGTCGTCGAACGACGCGGACACGCCGAGACTGCGGTTGGCCGCCGCCGTCGAGCCCGCCTGCCGATCCAGCGCCAGCGGGATGGTCGTGATCCGGCCCGCCCGGCCCGTGTTGGTGTCGTCGAGCACGGGCGTCGACCGGACCGTCGTCAGCGGCAACCGTTGCGGCGACGTGGTGTGCGCCGACGTGAAGGTCCAGGCCACCGAGACCGACGTCGACAGGGTGTCCGGTGCGCCCCGGGTGGCCGTCGCCTCCAGCCGGTAGGTCGCCTTGCCGGCGGGCACCCCGAACTCCGCCCACGGGCTGTCCGAGGTGCCGATCTCCTTGCCGTCACGCAGCAGCCGGATCTGCACCGGCCGGTCATCGCGGTTCGCGGGGCGACCCGTGGCATCCCCGAACAGGGGCAACGACGCGACCGAGATGGTGTCGCCGTCGCGGCCCGCGTACCCCAGGGGCGACAGCGTCGGTGCCTGGGCCACGGTGGGCCCGAAGGGCGCCGCGTTCCAGGTCTGGGTGTACGACCGGCCCGCCGTGAAGGTCGACGTCTGCGTGGTGGAGTTGTCGCCCTCGACGAACGTGGACGTCCAGCTGATACCACCGTCGGTGTTGTGGTACTCGGTGCCGCGGAACGGCAGGTCGACCGGCGTCCTCGAACCGATCGGGCCCGAGCCGCCAGGCGCCGCCGCACGGTGCAACCGGACGGCCGTCGTCGCCGTGGACTGGCTCCGGTAGGTCGTCCGTACGGTGGCCAGGTTCTTCGGTGAGAGCTTCCTGGTCAGGCCCGTGAACATGTCGCCCGGGCGGACGTACGCCAGGTCGTACGTGTAGGGGCTGTTCCGGAAGGTGCCGTCCCTGCCCGGTCGGGCGAGCCCGACACCGAGCGTGGCGGTGAACTCGGGTGCCGCGACCGCGGGCCCGATCCGGCCGAAGAAGACGTCCGCGAAGGACACGCCGCTGAGCTGCACGCCTGGATAGCGGAAGCCGTCGTCCCAGTTGGCGCTCACGTTGATCGAGATGGCTGCGGCGTCGCGCTCCGGCACGGTCAACGCGACCGGTTTGGCGTTACGGGCGTCGAGCGCCTCGGTGACCGGACCGCGTACGTCCAGGACCGGCTGCACGAGCAGGGTCGACATGTTACGCGCTCTGGAGCACCATCCACGAGGCCGACGCCGGGCGGCCGCCACCGCAGCCGGGCTGGCTGTCGTGGCCGTTGCCGCAGGCACCGCGCTGTCGCAGGTACGGGCCGACGTCGACACGCCCGATGTCGGCCCGGCCAGCCAGGCCCCACCGGCTGTCGTGCCATCCGTGACCGCCACCGCCGGTCCGCAGGAGATCCTCGGTGGCAGGCGTCAGGTCCGGATCGTGGTGCCCGGCATGAGCGGAGCCGCGTTGGTGATCGGCCCTGGCACCGACCAGGTGCGGGCCGCCAGCGAGCCGGGCACCGACGACGTGTCGCTCTGGGTCCTACGCCCGCAGGGCGACAGGTACCAGATCGCCTCGGCCACGGGTGCCGGTGCGGTCTGCATGACCGTCGTGCACGACGCCGCGCCGGGCAGCGTGCGCGGCCAGGGGTGCGACCCGGCCGCCGAGACGCAGCTCTTCCGGATCGATCAGGTCCCCGACGGCAGCTACTCGATCTTCCAGGGCAAGCGCTACGTCCAGGTGGTCGACGGCACCAACGCCCTGGTTCCCGACCTGCCCGAGGGCCTGACCACCACGTACGAGTTCGAGGATCGCGGACCGGCCCGCTGAGCAGACCTGACCGACGGGATCAGAGCCAGACGACGATCCCGGTCAGGTCGTTGAGGACCGCGGCCACGCCGGCCCGGATGGCGGCCGCGCAGCGCTCGGCCGTGAACGACTTCGGGTCGTACGTCGAGGACGCGCCCAGCCCTTCCCCGCGGAACGACGCGCCGTCCCAGTCCACCGCTGTGACGTTGTGGGTGGGCTCGGCCAGTTCCGCGCCCACCACCAGGAACTTCTCGTCCAGGTGGCTCGGGGTGACCAGCGCGAGGGGGTCGATGAGGTCGTTGCCGGCGCCGACGATGAGGTCCGGGCCCATCTCCATGGCCTTGGCGATGCTGGAGACGGCGTCGTGCGCAGTGCCGACGACGATCGTCCGGAGGTCGACGTGCTCGTCGTCGGCCCACTCCTTGACGGCTGTCACGAGCACCTTGGTCGGGTCGTCGTCCCCGGAGGTCAGCAACACCACCCGGTAGTCCTTCGGCGGGTGGACGCCGTCCCAGGAGCCCGGCTGCGGCGTGATCGTCGCCTCCGGAGCGGGTGTGGTGGAGGGGGCGACGAATCCTGGGCCGAGAGTGCCGATGGCGGCGGGCTCGGGGTGTGGCTGTGACCAGTCGTCGCCGGAGTCGCAGCCGGTGATCAGGGCGACGGTCGCGGCCAGCATGGCAACGGCCCGGAGCGGGGGGCGCAAGGCGATCGTCCTTTCGAGTGGTGGCGGAAAGTGCGCGTACGTCTTCCTATTCCTATCTCAATTCTGGTCGCCAACTATCCGTGGATCGGTGCTCGGGGTCTTTGTTTTCCGGCGGTTCGTCGGCGCGCGGGCTGGTGTTCACCCGCGCCGTGCAACGTGCACTGGCCAACCGAGGGAGTCGCATGTCAGGGCGCGTCCGCCGTACCGTAATCGTCGCCGCTGTCGGGATCGCCGCAGCGGTGATTCCTTTTCTGGGCGCCGGAACCGCGTCCGCGCACGGCTTTTCGTCGACGGTCTACGCGAAAATATCTGCGGGAGACGAGGGTCACATCCGCACGGCGTTGGAGCTCGAATACGACCTCCTCGTGGTGTCCGCCGCCGATTCCGCTGACGCCGATCCGCTCTTCCAGGCGGGAACGGCCGCGTTCGAGGCGGGTGACGCCACCGCCCAGGCGACGGCCCTGAAGAGCCATGCCTCGACGGTCCTCGCGTACGTCGCCGACCGCTTCTCGGTCACGTCGGGAAGTGCGGCCTGCCGACCGACAGGGGTGGGCGACGCGGCGATCGGCGAGCGCGAGGGCGTGCCGTACGCGGATCTGCTGCTGGACTGGACCTGCCCTGAGCGGGGCGACGAGCACGAGGTGCGCAGCGGTCTCTTCCCCGATGGCGAGGGCTACGTCAAGGGCACCAAGACGATCGTCACGTACGAGATCGACGGCCGGTCGGGCAGTGCGGCGCTCGACGCCGACCACCCGGCCTTCTCCACCGGGCAGGCCTGGTACCAGCGGTTCGGCGAGTTCTTCCTGCTGGGCGCCGAGCATCTGCTCTCCGGGATCGACCACATCCTGTTCCTGCTGGCGTTGATCGCGGGATCGCGGCGCCTTCGCGAGATCGTGCTCGCCGCCACCAGCTTCACCCTGGCGCACTCGGTGACGTTCATGCTCGCCGCCCTCGGCATGGTCGAGGTGCCGGCGGCGATCGTGGAGCCGGTCATCGCGTTGTCGATCGCCGTCGTCGCCGGCTGGCACCTGTGGGGGATCTGGCGGCGCGGTGCGCACGCGGCCGACCTGGATACGGCCGGGGCCGGTCATTTCAGCCTCGACCGAGCGGGCTGGATCCGCCTCGCGGTGGTGTTCTGCTTCGGCCTGGTGCACGGTCTGGGCTTCGCCGGCGCGTTGGGCATCGACGAGGCGTGGTCGTGGACCCTGCTGTGGTCGCTGCTGGTGTTCAACGTCGGCATCGAGGTCGTTCAGTTGACGATTATCGCTGTCGTGTTCCCGCTGCTGTTCGTGTTGCGCCGCCGTGCGCCGAAAGCCGGCCTCTGGGCGACCGGGGTTGTTTCTGCGGGCGTGTCCATTATGGGATTGATCTGGTTTGTCCAGCGCATTTCTGGATCATGAGTAGGGCTAAGTAGTTCGTGAAGTGCAGTCTTTCGCAAGATCACGTTCATGGTTGGTTCATCAGGCGGCGAAAGCGTGGATCTGCTTCCCCAGCGTCGGGTGAAGGCACGATCCATTTCTCTATTTGAAAAGGGAACAATGTCGATGACATTGAAGACCTCGACACGGGCCTCCGGGCTCGTGCGGCGGCGTCTGGTGGCCGGGGTCGCAGCCGGCTTCCTGGGAATGGGCGCGGCCCTCGGCAGTGGCCTGCTGGCCACCGCGAGTGCGGCTGAGTCCACCACGATCAGCAGCGTGGTCCTCGGCGTCGGCGCCAACGAGACCCAGCGCATCGTGAGCTGGTATTCCTCGGCCGACACCGCGCAGAAGATCCAGCTCGCCCCGACCGCCGAGATCGTCAACGGTGAGTTCCCGGCCGGCGCCGTCAGCTTCGACGCCGTCGGTGCGGCGAACACCTCCACCACCGGCTTCAACCGGCACGCCACGATCAGCAACCTGCGGGAGAAGACGGCCTACTCGTACCGGGTCGGCGCCGAGGGCAGCTGGTCCCCGACGTACGCCTTCAAGACGCAGGACTTCGAGGGCGACTACGACTTCCTGTTCTTCGGCGACCCGCAGATCGGCTCCTCCGGCGACCGGCTGAAGGACCAGGCCGGCTGGGAGGACACCCTGAAGGTGGCCACCGCGGCCAACCCGAACGCCGAGCTGCTGGTGTCCGCCGGCGACCACGTCGAGAGCGCCAACGACGAGGGGCAGTGGACCTCGTTCCTGGCCCCCGACCAGCTGCGCCAGATCCCCCTCGTGGCCACCATCGGCAACCACGACGTCGGTGGCAAGTCGTACGAGCAGCACCACTTCACCCCGAACACCGACCGCTCGTCTGCGTATTACAACGGGGACCAGGCGACGCGGTCCGGCGGCGACTACTGGTTCATCCACAAGGACGTGCTGTTCATCGACCTGAACAGCAACAGCTACGTCAACCCGGCGGACGGCTCCGCCGGCGGCGACGCGGCGCACGTCGCGTACGTCACCGACGTCATCAACAAGCACGGCTCCGAGGCCAAGTGGAAGGTGCTGGTCTACCACCACTCCATCTACTCGCCGGCCAGCCACGCGACCGACACCGACAACAAGCAGCGGCGGGAAGACTTCACCACCGCGTTCTCCAACCTCGGCGTCGACATGGTGCTCCAGGGCCACGACCACAGCTACACCCGCAGCTACTCCATCAAGAACGGCCAGAAGGAGAACCCGGCCGAGAAGCCGGGTTCCGCTGACGTGTTCCCCGGCCCGGGTGGCGTCATCTACGTGACGGCCAACTCGGCCTCCGGCTCGAAGTACTACGACATCAAGAAGCCGGACAACACCGGCACCGGCATCCGGGGCAACGGCCCGGACCCGCTGGACCCGAACAAGTACTGGTACAACTCCGTGCAGAACCAGGAGCACGTCCGCAGCTACGTCAAGGTGCAGGTCCGCGGCGACAAGCTGGTCCTCGCGAACGTCCGCAGCGGCACCTGCGCGGCACCGAACGCGGCGGTGGAGAAGGGCCTCTCCTGCGTCAACACCCCGGACGGCCAGCCGGTCGGCTCGATCGTCGACAACGTGACGGTGCACCCGTTCCACGGTGACGGCCAGGCCATCCAGGTCAACGTGCCGAACCCGGCTCCGGGCGAGTTCGGCTGGACGATCGACGGCTACAACGGTCTGGTCGACCTGGGTACTGCGCAGGAGCGCGACGGCACCTTCTTCGAGGCGACCGGCAAGATCAACCCGATCCTCGTGTCGGACAGCCGCCGCTCGCTCGCCCCGTGGTCGATCTCGGCCAACGTCGGCGACTTCCAGGACGCCGAGAAGAAGTTCTCCGGCTCCTACCTGGGCTGGACCCCGTACGTGCTCGACGGCGGCGCGGGCGCCGAGGCCGGGGCGCCGATCCTGTCGTCCTACGACGACCAGGGCAAGGGCCTCTCGGTCTCCAGCGGGCTCGGCGCGGCCGCGCAGGGTCACCCCCGGGGCGGCGCCAAGCTCGGCGCTGACCTGGACCTGAAGATCCCGGACAGCATCGCGAAGGGCAGCTACCGCACCACCCTCACGATCACTGCCCTGAGCAGCTGACCGGACGTTCCACTCGGCGGGGTAGGCACCTTCGGGGCCTGCCCCGCCACCCATGTGCCATCCTCCCAAGATCACCCCAAGGAACCGACATGTATCCGTCCGTAACGCGCTGGAAGACAGTCCTTCGTACCACCGCGCTCTCCCTGCTCGCCGCCGTCGCGGCCGTCGGTGTCGGTGCCGGCCCCGCCTCGGCGGCGGACGGCAACGTCGCCTGGACGGTCCGGACGGCCTCCAACGGCTACGGCGAAGCCCGGTCCAGCTACAGCTACAACGTCAATCCCGGTGGCGCCGTCGAGGACGCCATGGTCGTGGCCAACCGCGGCCCGTCGCCGCTGACCCTGTCCGTGTACGCAGCCGACGGCTTCACGACCGACGCGGGCCAGCTCGACCTGCTCACCAAGGACAAGAAGTCCACCGCGGTCGGCGCCTGGGTGAAGGCGAAAGCCGAGAGTGTCGTGATCCAGCCTGGGAAGACGGCGCAGGTCCCCTTCACGATCGGCGTTCCGGACAACGCCACGCCCGGTGACTACGTCGGCGGCATCCTCACCGCGCTGACGCAGGCCGACCAGGCCGAGGGCATCAACGTCGACCGGCGCCTCGGCATCCGGATCAAGCTGCGGGTCGGCGGTGAGCTGAAGCCGAACCTCGCGATCGAGGACCTGCACGTGACGTACGCCGGCTCGGCCAACCCGTTCGGCAAGGGCGACGCCACCATCACCTACAAGGTCCACAACGTCGGCAACGCCGCCCTGTCCGGGCAGCAGGCGGTGTCGGTCTCGGGCCCGTTCGGGTTGCTGCGGGTACGGGCCAGGGACATCGCCGCGCCGCCGGAGCTGCTTCCGGGTGAGAGCTGGAACGTGACCGTGCCCGTGCACGGCGTCGCCCCTGCCATCTCGCTGGCCGCGACCGCGACCCTCACGCCGTTGCTCACCGACGCGTCGGGCTCCACCACCTCGCTCAAGCCGGTCACGGTCACCGCGCACGGCTGGGCCCTGCCGTGGACGTTGGTGCTGGCGCTCGTCGTCCTGGTCGCCGCGCTCGTCGGGGCGTACCTGTATCGGCGCCGCAACCGGACGCAGCGCAAGGTGCGCGAGGACGCCCGGGTGCGCGACGCCGTCGCGCAGGCGCTGCGCGGCCAGGAGCCGCAGACGTCCTGATCCAGCTGTCGTCAGCGCCGCTGGCTGTGGTCGCCGGCGGCGCTCGCGCGGCGGGTCAGACCGACGGCGACCGCGATCACCGCGATCACCAGCACCGCCGCCAGCGCCGGTGCCCAGGTCGGGGCGGTGCGCAGCAGCACCGTGCCGAGCGCGGCGCCGAGCACCAGCCCGGCCAATCGGCCGACGCCACCCACGTCGGCGAACCGGTGCGGGTCGACGATGCGACGTCGGACCAGCTCGGTCAGCGAGCCGGTCAGATAGGTGGTCGACGCGCCCTTCACGCCGGCACCAACGGTGATCACGCTCTGGATGCCGCTCGACACGGCGGCCATCCCCAGCAGCACCAGCCCGAAGCCGTACCCGGGACGGGCCGAGCAGGCGAACCAGCCCACGGTGAAGCCGAGCAGCAGCACCGCCTCCGCCGAGGTCACCACGGCGGTACGGCCGTTCCACCCCGGTGGGGTGCGACGCAGCGGCAGCGTGGCGGCTGCCACCCCCACCGCGTAACCACCGACCGCCACCACGGCACCCATCAACGAGCGGGCATCCGCCGTGGCGAGCGCGTGGCCGAAGTGCACCAGGTTGCCGGTGACCACGCTGGCGAAGTACCCGTTGAGCCTGGTCAGGCAGATCACGTCGATACAGCCGGAAGCCGCGGCCAACGTCACCAGGAGCCAGGCCGTCGCCCGCGTCGACGGTGCGCGCACGGTGCTGCCTCCCGTCGTCCTGCCACCAGCCCTGGCCCGGCGCCGACTGACTCCGGGCACGCAGCCATTCCCGTGCCCGTCCCGACTACGCCCGCCGGGACACGCCGCGAGCGGACGGTCGCCCTTGTGGGTGAACGGCACCCGGCACCGGGGTCACGTCTGTCCCCGAGCCGGCATGCTGCGACGGTGACGCCGGCACGGGAGGGGAATCCACATGGTTGACGGGGATGTGCCAGAGCGGATGCAGGCCGCGGCCCTGGACGATTTCGGTGGGCCGGAGGTGATCACCCTCCGCAAGTTGCCGATCCCCGAGATCGCCGACGACGAGGTGCTGATCAAGGTCTGGAGCGCCGGCGTGGGGGTGTGGGACGTGTACGAGCGGCAGGGCGTGCTCGTACCGGAGGGCTCTGCCCTTCCGATCGTGCCCGGCTCCGACGGTGCCGGCACCGTCATCTCGGCCGGCAGCAAGGTGTCCAACGTCGCTGTCGGCGACCTGGTCTACGTCTCCGCCACCACCCGGCCGAAGGGTGGCTTCTACGCCGAGTACGCGGCAGTCAAGGCGGAGTACGCGGCCAGGGTGCCCGATGGCGTGCCGGCGGAGCACGCCGGCGCCATGCCCACCGACGCGCTGACCGCGCTGGCCGGACTCGACACCGTCAGCCTGTCGACCGGCGACTGGTTGCTGATCTTCGGCGCGAGCGGCGGTCAGGGACACCTGGCCGTGCAGCTGGCCAAACGGCAGGGACTGAACGTGATCGCCGTGGCATCCGGTGCGGACGGCGTCGCCCTGGTGACCCGGCTCGGCGCCGACGTTTCCCTCGACGGCCACGGCGACATGACCGACGTGCTGGCCCGGATCCGGGACGCGGCGCCGGACGGGGTGAAGGCCATCCTGGCGATGGCCGGCGGTGCGACCCTCGACCGGCTCACCGAGGCGCTGGCCGACGGCGGGGTCGTCGCGTTCGCCCACGGGGTGCGGCCGGAGCCGCAGGAACGGCCGGGCGTCACGGTGCGGGCCTACGACGGCGAATCGAGCCCTCGACAGTTGCAGCGCCTCAACGAACTCATCGAGGCGGGGCCTTTCGTGGTGCACGTCGCGGAGAAGTTCCCGCTGGGCAAGGTGCGGGACGCGCACCAGCGCCTGGAGACCTCCTACGCCGGCAAGCTCCTGCTGACGGTGGCCTGAGACCTCAGGACGTGCGCTGTTGCGGCACGCGTACCGATGCCATGCCGGCTGCGGTCGCGGCCTGGATGCCCAGGTCGGTGTCCTCGAAGACCAGGCACGACTCGGGCGCTACGCCGAGGTGTTCCGCCGCGAGCAGGAATGCCTGCGGGTCGGGCTTGGCCCGCGTGTAGTCGTCGGCGCAGACCAGCACGTCGAACCGGTCCAGCAGACCGAGCGCGTCGAGGGAGGCGGTGACCGAGGCTCGGGTGCTGCCGGAGACGACGGCGAACGGGACCCGCCGGTGCGCGTCGTGGATGTGCGCCAGCACCTCTGGCACGGCCGCGAGCTGCGGCAGCAGCTCCTCGTAGTAGCTCTCCCGGCGCTCGACGACCGTCGCCACCGGCATGCTCAGACCCTGCTGCTCGTTGAGGGCGACGATGATGTCGGCCGTCGGCCGGCCGCCCCAGGCGTAGAAGAGGTCCTCCGGGAACTCGCAGCCCCACTCGTTCAGAGCCCGCTGCCAGGCCACGTAGTGCAGCGGCATCGAGTCGACGATCGTGCCGTCGCAGTCGAACAGGTACGCGGCGAACTCACCGGGAGGCAGAGGCAGAGTCACCGGGGAAGGGTACAGCGCGCGCCGGCCATCGAGCTCCGCTCACGGGCTCGTGACGGCTTCCAACTGGCGGAGCAGGAACACCCGCTCCGGTTCCGTGCCGACCAGCTCCAACGCGCTGCGGTACGCCGTCGCGGCCTCGTCGTACCTGCCGAGGCGGCGCAGCAGGTCGGCCCGCGCCGCCGGATAGGGATGGTGGCCGCGCAGCCGCGGCTCGTCGGCCAACTCGTCGAGCAGGGCGAGCCCCGCCTCCGGCCCGTCCCGCATCGCCACCGCGGCGGCCCGGTTCAGCGCGACGACCGGTGAGGGCACCAGGCCGAGCAGGACGTCGTAGAGGGCCACCACCTGCGGCCAGTCGGTGCTGGCCACGTCGGCGGCCTCGTCGTGCAGCGCAGCGATGGCGGCCTGCACGCCGTACGGGCCGGGCTCCGGGCCGGTCAGCGCGACCACCACCAGCTTCCGCCCCTCCTCGATCATGGGGCGATCCCAGCGTCCGCGATCCTGGTCGTCGAGGAGGACCATGGCCCCATCTGGCCCGGTACGCGCGTCACGTCGGGCATGGACGAGCAGCATCAGGCCGAGCAACCCGGCGACCTCCCGCTCCGCGGGCAGCAGCCGACGCAGGATCCGGCCCAGCCGGATGGCCTCCTCGGCCAGGTCGATCCGTTGCAGATCCGGGCCGGAGCTGGCGGCGTACCCCTCGGTGAAGACCGAGTAGACGGCCTGGAGCACCGTGGGCAGTCGACCGGGCAGCTCGTCGTCGCCGGGCACCCGGAACGGGATGCGGGCGTCCCGGATCTTGCGCTTGGCCCGGACCAGCCGTTGGGCCATGGTCGCCGGTGGAACCAGGAAGGCCCGCGCGACCTCGGCCGTGGTGAGGCCGGCGAGGAACCGCAGGGTGAGTGCTCCCCGGTCCTGCGCGGCCAGGGCCGGGTGTGCGCAGGTGAAGAAGAGTGCCAGCCGGTCGTCGGGCAGATCGCGGTCCGCGTCGGCGGGTGGGGCGGGGTCGGCCCGCTCGGCCTCCGCCCGGAGGACGGCGAGTCGCGTCGCCAGCACCCGGTCGCGACGCAGCCGGTCCACGGCTCGACGCCGCGCCGTGGTGAGCAGCCAGGCGCCCGGCCGGCTCGGGACGCCGTCGGTCGGCCAGTGCGCCAGGGCCGCTTCGATGGCCTCGGAGGCGACCTCCTCGGCCAGGTCGAGGTCACCGAAGCGGCGCACGAGCGAGGCGAGCAGTCGGCCGCGTTCCTCCCGGAACACCGCCTCCACCGACGACCCGACTGCTGCCCTCTCGTCCGGCACGGTCAGGCCTGCATGTCGATCTCGAAGATCGGACGGACCTGGACCGACCCGGTGCCGATGGCCCCGGGACTGCGGGCCGCCCAGTCCAGCGCGGCGTCGAGGTCCGGCACGTCAATGACGTCGTACCCGCCGAGCAGCTCGCGGGTCTCGGCGAACGGCCCGTCGGTGATCGTGCGCTCGCCGTCCGGACCCACCTGCACTGTCGTGCAGGTGGTCAGGTCCTGCAAGGGGTGCCCGGAGACCCAGACCCCGGCGTCCTTCATCTCCCGGTCGTAGCGGATCCAGTCCTCGAAACTGCACCCGTTGTCGACGACCTCCCCGTCGACCATGGGGCTCATGAACAGCAGCATGTACTTCACGTTTGGCTCCTCTCGGTGCGGCGGGGTCGCCGTACAGCATGACGACGAACGACCACCGGGGATGTCGACACGGCACGTCAGGTTTTTTCCGGGCCGGAGTTCACGCGTCGCGCGGCTGTGCCCAGTCGCGTTGATCGACCCGCCGCTCGAACCAGGTGACCCCGATCAGGAAGACGGTCAGCAGGGCGAGCGCCGCCAGCGGAGGCAGGGACCGGCCGATCGGCAGCAGGGCCAGAGGCAGGAGCGCGGCGACGACCTGCGTCGGGTGGACGACGCGCACGGTCAGCCGGCGGAACACGAGCCTGCTGATCAGGTAGACCGCTGCGCCACCGTAGAGCGCGGTGGCCGCTTCCCAGCCCAGCGGGTCGGAGTGACCGGACTCCTCGCTGAGTTGGCTGATCACCTCCTCGATGCCGAGCGCGACGTAGATCGCACCGATGATCAGCGGGGAGTGCCCGATGCCGTACGCGTCACCGGCCACGCCGGCTCGTCGTTCATCCGGCACATCGCTGACGGCCTTCCTCGCGGCGGGCGCCAGCCGGTCGAAGTAGAGCCACCACAGGCAGACAGTGCTGGTGAGGCCGAGCAGCGCGGCCACCACCGCCGCACCGACGGGTGCCATCGTCCGTGGCCCCGCACCGGCGGAGATCAGCGCTTCGCCCAACGCGATGATGAGCACTAGGCCGAACCGCTCGGTGAAGTGGTCCACGCTGCGCAGTTGCCACGGCCGGAAGGCGGAGGCGATCCGGGCGCCACCGATGTCCACCAGCAGCGCGACCGTCCAGAGCGCTGTCTGAGCCGCGCCGCCGAGCAGCGCGCCGCCGACCAGCGGGAGCCACGCCAGCACCACCGGCACGGTGAAGAAGCGCAGCGTCGAGCGCAGTGGCGGGTTCGTCGCGCTCACCCAGAACAGGACCACGAGCTGCACCGCCCGGCCGACCACGTAGGCCAGGGCGAGGGCAAGCGGGGCGTCCAGGAACCCCGGACCCTGTTTCCACGCGTCCGGCAGCACCAGCGCGACCACGAAGATCGCCGCCATCGCGACCAGGGTCGCCGCGCGGACCAGGCCGACGTCCGCGCGGACCAGGTTTCCCACCCAGGTGTACGGCCCCCAGGAGTAGAGCAGCAGCAGGAGGAGGAGCAGCCCCTGAGCCAGGGTCAGCGCGGTCGGCGACCCGGCCATGAACGTGATGACCCGGGTGAGCGCGAAGACGAAGACCAGGTCGAAGAAGATCTCGAACATCGTGGTCCGGTGCGTCTCCGCAGCCCGCACCGGACGCTCGTCGAAAATCCTCCCCATCCTGGCATTCTGCCCAGGTCGGTCGCGGGTTCATCCGCTCTTCCCGCCGGGCGCCGGCCTCAGGCCGAGGCGTCGGTCCGCCGCCGACTCCGCTCGGCCCGCCGCCGCACCTGCTGGTACGCGCCGGTCAGCCCCATCGCCCGGCGTACCTCGATCAAGGTCTGGCGTACCTCCAGGCGGGTCCGCTCGGTGCCCTCGACGATCAGCCGGTCGACCAACCCCCGGTCGGCTTCGATCTCGGCCCGGCGCTGCCGGATCGGCGCCAGGAACCCTTCCAGCGCGGCCACGAGCCGTTCCTTGACCTCCACATCACCCACCTGCCCGGCCCGGTAACGCCGGGCCAGGTCGGCCACCTCGTCGCGGTCCGGATTGAAGACCTCGTGGTACGCGAACACCGGGTTGCCCTCCACCGTGCCCGGCACGTCGGCCCGTACCCGGTTGGGATCGGTGTACATACCGAGCACCTTCCGACGCACGGTGGCGGCATCGTCGGAGAGCGCTATCGAGTTGCCCCGGCTCTTGCTCATCTTGGCCGCGCCGTCGGTGCCCACCAGGCTCGGTGTGTCTGCCGGGATCAGCTCGGGCACCGGGAAGACCGGCCCGTAGAGATGGTTGAACCGCCGCGCGATCTCCCGGGTCACCTCGACGTGCGCGGCGTTGTCCCGACCGACCGGGACCACCTCGCCCTTCACGCAGAGGATGTCCGCGGCCTGGAGCACCGGATAACCCAGCAGCCCGTACGGCATCTCCTCCTTGCCAGCGTCGCGGGCCATGTCCTTGAGCGACGGCACCCGTTCCAGCCGGGGGACGGTCACCAGGTTCTGTAGGAGGGTGTTGAGGTCGCCGACCTCCGGGATGGCGGACTGGAGGTAGAACGTGGCGCTCTCCGGGTCGACGCCGGCGGCCAGGATGTCGGTGACCATCTCCCGGGCGTTGCCGGAGACCTGGTCGATATCCTCGCGACGGTTGCGCGTGGTGAGCATGTGCAGGTCGGCGATGATGAAGAAGCTCTCGTAGCGTCGGTGCAGCCGCACCCGGTTGGCGATGCTGCCGACGTAGTGACCGAGATGAAGGCGGCCGGTGGGCCGGTCGCCGGTGAGCATTCGTGCGACGGACATGGTGGTGTGCCTCTCGTATCCGAGGTTGGGTGACGCGTGGGCGCGCGCCGAGTGGGGCCGATGTTCGGGCCCCTCGGTCAGCGGGATCGGCTCAGCGAGCCGTCCGCCATCGCGCGCCGGCGCGGTATCGCAGACCACCGGCACGGAGGACGTTCAGAAGTTGCTCACGGCCGTCGCCGGAGCTGGTCGGGATCCTGGGCACCGCACCGAGCGGGAGGCCGTCGACCTTGTCGACCGCCTCCGACGTGCAGCTGCCCATCCGGACCACGGCCTCACATTACCCGCGGGACAGCCCCGGGCGGGGGAAGGTGACCGCCGGCGTAGTAGCTGCCGACGCGCTCCCGGTACTCCGGGTCGGCCGGATCCGCATCGAACGGCGGTGCGTCCTTGATCTGTTCCTTGGTCCGGTCGACGTGCACGACGCGTTCCTGGTGATCCACCCGCTCCACAGTGCCGGCGGGCAGCAGCACCTTCTGGCCGAAGATCCAGGGCCCGGTGTCCACCACCAGGTAGCCGGCATCTGCCTCGTTGCTCGCCTCGTCGATGGTGCCGATCCGCCCGTCACTCGCCTGGACCTGGTAGCCCACCAGGTCCACCGGCGTGCCGGGGCCGGGAGCGTCCGGACCGTCGTGCCCGCCGTGCTGGTCGTCGGGCGGGGTGACCGAGGGGGTGGTCTGCGTGTATCCGCCGGCCAGGGCGGACGGGTCACGCCAGGCCCAGGGATTGAAGATCGAGGGTTGCATGGGGCACCTCCGGGGGGACGGTCCTCAGCTGTCCTGTTTCGAAGTGCCCATCCCGCTGCCGTCGGAAACAGACCGGGTCGCCTCCCAGTGCTTGCCTGTCTCTGCTGATCGGCCAGGTGAGCAGGTGCGCTGGCATACTCGGCTGCCATGGTGCTGTCGCGAGGGTGGGCTGTCTTCCTGGTCGGGGTCGGGATCTGGACCTGGGTGATCTGGCCGAGGTTCGCGATCGCCATCTGGCAGGACCCGCGGTCCTGGGCGTCCGGCACTGTCGCCGACGGCGCCGCCACCAGCTTCCTGTGGGTGCACGCACTGCTGATCGCGGCCTCTCTCGCCATTGGCACGACTGTCGGTGTCCTCGGCATCCGCGCCTGGTTCGCCGCTCGTCGGCGGCAAGCGGCCTGACCTGCCCGCCTCTCGGTGACAGCGGCTGTCGCAGAACGGATCGGGCCTCAGTCCGAGCTCGGCTATCGGTCGACGACGCGAATGTGACGCGCGCCGCTACCCGTGGATTTGACGATCAAACCCGGGGACGCGTAACTTTCTCTCTGTCAGCGCGAACGGGGCAAACGGGACGAAAGTCCTGAGGGCCTGGGGCGAGCTGACAACCGGGTCAAGCAGGGGTTCGCTCCTGCGGGACACGGTCCGGGCGGGGCTTGCCGGATCGGCCGCGAGGCGGATTTGGTGCGGCGAAGCCGACCGGGTAAGGTTCACGACCGGCAGGGCACCGGGCGAGACTGCGGGAAACCGCAGCGGCCGGTTCTGCCAAATCCGACGACCTGACGCAGCGGTCCGCTGCTGCGTGAGTGCGCCGGTGCCAACCCGTACGAAGCATGACAGACCGGGACACACGGTTTGACACGGCGAAGACGGTGAGGTAACGTAGTAAAAGTGCCCGGCGCGAGAGCGGCGGGGACACAGAACGAAAAGCCCCGGTTGGGGTTCCACTGAGGTGGGGCTTCTGGTCGGTGTGTGGTTGTTCTTTGAGAACTCAACAGGGTGCTTGTAAAGCCAGTGCCAATTATGATTTATACCCCGGACTGGTCAGTTTTTGCTGGCTGGTTGGGATTCCTTTGGCAACATTTGTTTGTTGTCAGGATGCTGTTCAACTAATTTTTTGTTGGAGAGTTTGATCCTGGCTCAGGACGAACGCTGGCGGCGTGCTTAACACATGCAAGTCGAGCGGAAAGGCCCTTCGGGGTACTCGAGCGGCGAACGGGTGAGTAACACGTGAGCAACCTGCCCCAAGCTTTGGGATAACCCTCGGAAACGGGGGCTAATACCGAATAGGACTTCCGGCCGCATGGCTGGGGGTGGAAAGTTTTTCGGCTTGGGATGGGCTCGCGGCCTATCAGCTTGTTGGTGGGGTGATGGCCTACCAAGGCGACGACGGGTAGCCGGCCTGAGAGGGCGACCGGCCACACTGGGACTGAGACACGGCCCAGACTCCTACGGGAGGCAGCAGTGGGGAATATTGCACAATGGGCGGAAGCCTGATGCAGCGACGCCGCGTGAGGGATGACGGCCTTCGGGTTGTAAACCTCTTTCAGCAGGGACGAAGCGAGAGTGACGGTACCTGCAGAAGAAGCACCGGCCAACTACGTGCCAGCAGCCGCGGTAAGACGTAGGGTGCGAGCGTTGTCCGGATTTATTGGGCGTAAAGAGCTCGTAGGCGGCTTGTCGCGTCGACCGTGAAAACTTGGGGCTCAACCCCAAGCCTGCGGTCGATACGGGCAGGCTAGAGTTCGGTAGGGGAGACTGGAATTCCTGGTGTAGCGGTGAAATGCGCAGATATCAGGAGGAACACCGGTGGCGAAGGCGGGTCTCTGGGCCGATACTGACGCTGAGGAGCGAAAGCGTGGGGAGCGAACAGGATTAGATACCCTGGTAGTCCACGCTGTAAACGTTGGGCGCTAGGTGTGGGGGACCTCTCCGGTTTCCTGTGCCGCAGCTAACGCATTAAGCGCCCCGCCTGGGGAGTACGGCCGCAAGGCTAAAACTCAAAGGAATTGACGGGGGCCCGCACAAGCGGCGGAGCATGCGGATTAATTCGATGCAACGCGAAGAACCTTACCTGGGTTTGACATGGCCGCAAAACTCACAGAGATGTGAGGTCCTTCGGGGGCGGTCACAGGTGGTGCATGGCTGTCGTCAGCTCGTGTCGTGAGATGTTGGGTTAAGTCCCGCAACGAGCGCAACCCTCGTTCGATGTTGCCAGCGCGTTATGGCGGGGACTCATCGAAGACTGCCGGGGTCAACTCGGAGGAAGGTGGGGATGACGTCAAGTCATCATGCCCCTTATGTCCAGGGCTTCACGCATGCTACAATGGCCGGTACAATGGGCTGCGATACCGCGAGGTGGAGCGAATCCCAAAAAGCCGGTCTCAGTTCGGATCGGGGTCTGCAACTCGACCCCGTGAAGTCGGAGTCGCTAGTAATCGCAGATCAGCAACGCTGCGGTGAATACGTTCCCGGGCCTTGTACACACCGCCCGTCACGTCACGAAAGTCGGCAACACCCGAAGCCGGTGGCCCAACCCCTTGTGGGAGGGAGCCGTCGAAGGTGGGGCTGGCGATTGGGACGAAGTCGTAACAAGGTAGCCGTACCGGAAGGTGCGGCTGGATCACCTCCTTTCTAAGGAGCACCTTCCGACGAAAGTCGGTAAGGAGCCCGCACTGCCCGACTGTGGTGGTGGGGTGCTCAGATGGCGGAGACACTGGCAAGTTTTTCCTCGGCAACGGCCGGGTTCCTTCTAGTACAGCTGCTTTCGGGTGGTGGGAACGAAGTCCCTGGTGCGGCTGAGAAGAAATGTGAGCACCCTGTTGGGTCCTGAAGGAACAACCATCGTGTTGTTGTTTCAGAGACTTGGCCAGCCCCCCGGTGTGGGGGCTGGGAGTCTGCCAGGCATGGCCTGGCTCCACATACCGCCAACTGTTGTTGGGTTTGGTGTGGGGCGGATCGGGTTGTGGGTTGGTCGTTTGTTGAGAATTGCACAGTGGACGCGAGCATCTTTGTGGTCAAGTTGTCAAGGGCGAACGGTGAATGCCTTGGCACCAGGAGCCGATGAAGGACGTGGGAGGCCGCGATAGGCCTGGGGGAGCTGTCAACCAAGCTGTGATCCCAGGGTGTCCGAATGGGGAAACCTGGCACCAGTCATGTGGTGTCACCCACACCTGAACACATAGGGTGTGTGGAGGGAACGCGGGGAAGTGAAACATCTCAGTACCCGTAGGAAGAGAAAACAATTTAGTGATTCCGTGAGTAGTGGCGAGCGAAAGCGGATCGAGGCTAAACCGGCTGCGTGTGATACCTGTCAGGGGTTGCGTGGTCGGGGTTGTGGGACCCTGCTGAACAAGCTGACACTTGTTCGAGAAGTTACAAAGTTAGTGGCTAGTCGAACAGTCTGGAATGGCTGACCGTAGACGGTGAAAGTCCGGTAGGTGAAAGTTGCTGACCTTCTGTGGGTGTTCCCGAGTAGCGGCGGACCCCTGAAATCTGCCGTGAATCTGCCAGGACCACCTGGTAAGCCTAAATACTTCCTGGTGACCGATAGCGGACAAGTACCGTGAGGGAATGGTGAAAAGTACCCCGGGAGGGGAGTGAAATAGTACCTGAAACCGTTCGCCTACAATCCGTCGGAGCCTTGCGGGGTGACGGCGTGCCTTTTGAAGAATGAGCCTGCGAGTTAGTGGCATGTGGCGAGGTTAACCCGTGTGGGGGAGCCGTAGCGAAAGCGAGTCTGAATAGGGCGATTCAGTCGCGTGTCCTAGACCCGAAGCGGAGTGATCTAGCCATGGGCAGGCTGAAGCGCGGGTAAGACCGCGTGGAGGGCCGAACCCACCAATGTTGAAAAATTGGGGGATGACCTGTGGTTAGGGGTGAAAGGCCAATCAAACTCCGTGATAGCTGGTTCTCCCCGAAATGCATTTAGGTGCAGCGTCGCGTGTTTCTTGCCGGAGGTAGAGCACTGGATGGTCTAGGGGGCCCACAAGCTTACCGAAATCAGCCAAACTCCGAATGCCGGTAAGTGAGAGCGCGGCAGTGAGACTGCGGGGGATAAGCTTCGTAGTCGAGAGGGAAACAGCCCAGATCACCAGCTAAGGCCCCTAAGCGTGTGCTAAGTGGAAAAGGATGTGGGGTCGCATAGACAACCAGGAGGTTGGCTTAGAAGCAGCCACCCTTTAAAGAGTGCGTAATAGCTCACTGGTCAAGTGGTTCCGCGCCGACAATGTAGCGGGGCTCAAGCACACCGCCGAAGCTGTGGCATTCACATTTTAACCTCGCTTGGACTTGATTCCTTGTGCAGGTGTGTGGATGGGTAGGGGAGCGTCGTGCCGCGAGTGAAGCAGCGGGGTGACCCAGTTGTGGACGCGGCACGAGTGAGAATGCAGGCATGAGTAGCGAAAGAAGGGTGAGAAACCCTTCCGCCGGATGACCAAGGGTTCCAGGGCCAGGCTAATCCGCCCTGGGTGAGTCGGGACCTAAGGCGAGGCCGAGAGGCGTAGTCGATGGACAACGGGTTGATATTCCCGTACCCGCGAAAGAGCGTCCCTGATGAACCTCGTTGTGCTAACCACCTGAACTGACTGATGTCTTCGGACGGATGTCGGGGAGGCTGGGAACCTGATGGGTAGTAGTCAAGCGATGGGGTGACGCAGGAAGGTAGCTGAGCCCGGCCGGTGGTTGTGCCGGGGTAAGCGTGTAGGCCGTGTTGTAGGCAAATCCGCAACACACTTAAGGCTGAGACGTGATGCCGAGCCGATTCAGGTGAAGTCAGTGATCCTATGCTGCCGAGAAAAGCCTCTAGCGAGTTCTTAGCGGCCCGTACCCCAAACCGACACAGGTGGTCAGGTAGAGAATACCGAGGCGATCGGGCGAACTGTGGTTAAGGAACTCGGCAAATTGCCCCCGTAACTTAGGGAGAAGGGGGGCCGGAGACGTGAAGCCCCGCGCGGGTGGAGCGTTGTATGGCCGCAGAGAGCAGGGGGAAGCGACTGTTTACTAAAAACACAGGTCCATGCGAAGAAGTAATTCGATGTATATGGACTGACGCCTGCCCGGTGCTGGAACGTTAAGGGGACCTGTTAGCTCTTCGGGGCGAAGCGGAGAACTTAAGCGCCAGTAAACGGCGGTGGTAACTATAACCATCCTAAGGTAGCGAAATTCCTTGTCGGGTAAGTTCCGACCTGCACGAATGGCGTAACGACTTCCCCACTGTCTCAACCACAGGCCCGGCGAAATTGCAGTACGAGTAAAGATGCTCGTTACGCGCGGCAGGACGGAAAGACCCCGGGACCTTTACTATAGCTTGACATTGGTACTCGAATTAGTTTGTGTAGGATAGGTGGGAGCCGGTGAAGTCCATACGCCAGTATGGGTGGAGGCAATCTTGAAA